>JAURHO010000162.1 GCA_030833265.1 Crocinitomicaceae bacterium
TCATCAGCATATTGCAGTTCAGAACCCACCGCAATTCCGCGAGAAATTCTTGTGATCAGTACCTCGTAGGGTTTTAACTTCTTAAAGAGGTAATAGTTGGTGGTATCGCCTTCCATTGTTGGACTTAAAGCCAAAATCAGTTCTTTAACCTCCTGCGTTTCGAGGCGCTCTAGTAATCTCGGAATATGTAGGTCTTGCGGCCCGACACCATCCATTGGGGCAATGAGGCCACCCAAAACATGATAAAGCCCTTGAAAAGAAGCGGTGGCTTCGATGGCCATGACATCTCGAATATCCTCTACAATACAAATTAATGAAGGGTCTCTTTTTGGATTATTGCAAATATGACACACCGGAACATCTGTGAGATTGCCGCAGTTCGAACAACGCAATACTTTGTCTTGTAGGGCGGAAATGGCCGACACAAAATCTTGAATTTCAGGCTCAGAACGCTTGAGTAAGTCAAGAGCCAAGCGCAAGGCACTGCGTCTGCCAATGCCAGGCAAGCTTGCAATTTGATCAACGGCTGCTTCTAAATGCTGAGATGGAATTTGCATGAATGTAAAATTAACGATTCTTTTTACGCGACACCTTTAAAACACTAACTTTGCAACATGGCCGTTAAGGAACTCAATATACGCAACAAGCGCGCGCGCTTTGAATTTCATCTTGAAGATGTTTTTGAGGCGGGTATTGTGTTGTCGGGAACAGAAATCAAGAGCATCCGCAATGGAAAGGCCAGTATTCTGGAATCTTACGGAATCTTTGATAAAGGCGAGGTTTGGTTGCGCAACATGCACATCACCGAATACGAAAACGGCTCTTTTTACAACCATAAGCCGCGTGCTGATCGCAAATTGCTGTTGCAACGCAAAGAAATTACACGCATCGAAAAGTTTTTGAAAATCAAAGGAAATACGTTGGTTCCCTTGAAATTATTCTTGTCAGAAAAAGGATGGGTGAAGGTTCAGATTGCCTGCGGAACGGGTAAAAAACTCCATGATAAGCGTCATGACCTCAAGGAAAAAGATGACAAGCGAGAGATGGATCGAATGATGAAGCGCTAGTTGCTTAGTCTTTGATTACCGGATAGCCGGGATATTTCTTTTTATCAAAAACAAACTTAGCGTCGTCAATCTCAGGATTAGCAGTAAACTTGGTAACCACATAGGTCATTACTGTGCCATCTTTTGCTTTCATGCTTGCTTTTAATAGTTCGTTTTCAGTTTTTGAAATATAAAGCACGATGGTATGGTATTCTGCTTTTGCAGGGACTTTAGGATATAAGTTGATGACATGAACCGCTTGGCCATTGAGTTTGTCTTCGTGGTCGTATTTGTTTTTGAAACCCGTTTCCCAGATTGTCATGAGTTTTTTCGGGTTGATTGACTCTTCGTCGTTGGCATTGGCGTCTGATTCATAGACAGAATGTTCGTCTTTTACGATGGTCCAGGTTTTAATGCCGTTGCAAATCATGGTGTTGTCACCATAAGAAGCATAGAATTTATTGCCTTTAACCCAGCCTTTTCCGATTTCATTTTCATTGGTACCAGTGGTGCTGTTTTTCACACTGGCTGTAAATTCAATGTAAAACGACTTCATGCCTTTCATTTTGGTAGAGAGGCGGTCTAAGATTCCTTGCGCTTTGGCGTCTTGAGCCGCAACATTTAAGGAGAAGAAGGAAATGACAAGGGAAAGAAGTAAAAAGCGCATATTATTTTTTTTCAGTGCAAATATCAGAAATTATGCCAAATAGACGAAATGTTTATTGCACAACTATCAGCGGTATGTTGCTAATAAGTGTTTTACTATGGATTTGTAATAAATAGGTGCCTGCTTTGATATCTTCAGGAAGTTGCAACGGAGTTGCTCCATCATATTTTTTTACTGTTTTCCCATTGAGGTCGCGTAGTAAAACGTATTCAAAGTCAGGGCCTTGAATATTAATATTTGAACCAGGACATAGCGGGTTAGGGTAGACACTTCTTTTTTCATTTAGAAGTTCGGTTTGCTGAGCCATTGAACCAATCTGAATGTTGTCAAGATATAAGCAGTTGCCCCAGTCACCAATATTTCTGAAGGCAATTTGCACAAGACCAATTTGAGCATATGTACTGAGGTCAACTGAATCTCTTCGCCATTCAGAGCCTGATGGCACAAAGAAACTTTGGTTGTCCAGGGCGGTCGAAAGTTCTACACCACCTTTGAAATAAAGCACTTGCTCCGTTTCAAAGCAATCTGTTGACACCACCACTTGTAAAGAATCAGAATAGCCTGAGCCCCAACGCGCGTAGGCAACATCAAAATATAGGGTCGGTTGAATGTCTAGAAAGGCAGTTTCTAATGGGATGATCAAATCGTCATAAGTGCCGTCTGAGTTGATGTTGTAATTATCAAAATAGGTAGACTGTTGTGATGTTCCGAATCCGCCAGCATTTGCTGCGAGTGTCCAGGTGCCGTTGCCATTTTCATCATAGACTGTCCATCCCGGGGGTAAAAAAGTTGCCTGAAAATCTTCTTGGATACCAGACTGAAAAGGAAAGAAGTCCAAAGAGACATAGATAGAATCGGTGTCTGTGTGGCCATTTGCATCGGTTATGGTGAGAATAGCTAAATGTTGCCCCGCGTTTTGGAAATAAACTGAAGGGTTCCTTAAATTGGAAAAAGCTGGAATTCCGGTAGGAAAGTTCCAACTCCAGCTAGCGCCTTGGTGTGCCAAGAATGAGTAATCATCAAAATAAAAGGAATCAATTTCACAAACTACGGTCTGACTCAGTTTGTCAACAGTAATACGCGCCTGCACTGCACCTGGGTTTTCTACTAAGTTACTCTCGTAAATACCTTTTCCGTAGGTAGCTAATCTGATTTTTTGATCGCGGTAAAATGGTCTAAGGATATTGCCATTTGTAAAAGTGGGCAAGCCTGTATTTTCAAGTGTGAAATTTTGGGTATTGTTGCGATAATAAACAGCTTTATTAGTAGCTACATATATTCCACCATCAGTACCTGCAATATGCACCAAGGCTTGAATGGATTCATTATTTAAAATACTGCTGCTTAAATTTGTCCAGGAAGCACCACCATCAGTTGTTTTAAAGATTTTAAAGCCATTAGAACCACTCGGATACGCCAACCATAATTCTTGATCGTTAGCAGGGTTTAGCGCCAAGAGCATTCTGCTAGAATTGCCTGAAGGAATGTTAAGTTGGACCCAATTTTGCCCAGCATCTTGTGTTTTCCATAGTTTGCCTACAGCGCCGCTTGCTGCTCTTTGATTTAGATAAATCACAGCGGGGTTATGACTCGAGATTTCAATGTAGTTTACTTTTTCATTGACATTAGCGCCAAAAGTTTGGACCAATTCAAATGAAGCCCCCTTGTCTTTGGTGCGAAATAGGCTGTTTTCTTTGCCTACATATGCAATGCCATAACAATGAGGATGAAAGACCAATTCACTTGATTCTGCTGCCCAGTAACTTTCATTCGGGTCTATGCCAAAAGAGGCATTTTGAATAGCACCTTGCAGTTGTTCTGGAATTCTTTTTCCATCGACATCTGAAAAATAGGTGAGTCGGTTTTGTCCAGGATTTACATAACCTGTAGGAGCTTCACCACCACCAAGTTCTAAGAAATTTCCTGCCCCATAGTTCTCGTGATGTGCCAAATTCCCATTGTGATATAAGCCACCTACTAAGACATCTTCATTCCAACCGTTGTCAAAGCCCCAGTAATCTGAACCGTGAACACCAGACATATAAAATTCGGGCTGTGTGGCCAAAAAGTCCGTCGAATGATAGATGCCACCATCAGTTGTGATCCAGGTTTGGTTACCAATGACTCTGAAGTCTTGATTGTCGACATGTAAATTAAGGGGGCCGCCTACGTAGCCAGAAACCGAGCTAAAAGAGAGGCCGGCGTCTGTTGATCTGTATAAATTTAAGCCACCAATAAGGACTTCATCGGCATTATTGGGATTGACTAAAATGGCGCAATTATAAAAACCTTG
>JAURHO010000163.1 GCA_030833265.1 Crocinitomicaceae bacterium
ATGCTGGAGGCAGGCATTGGTAATTTTGAAATCACAGCTTGGTTTGGATTCATGGCTCCTGCTTCGACATCTCCAGCACTTATTCAAAAAATATCAAGCGATATTGCTAAAGTTGTTGCTATGCCAGATATTCAGGAGCGTATCCTGTCACAAGCGAGTGAGCCAGTAGGTGGAACACCTGAACAATATGCCGCTTTCATACGTGCTGAACAAGCCAAATGGCGCGAAGTTGTTAAGTTGGCAAATATGACAGCGGATTAATTTATTCACTGGAATGGAAAAAATAATGGTGAAAATTGCTAACCAAGAAGAGTCGCTTAATTTCCATGAGCAACCCAATGGATTGAAATATCTCCGACAAGATTATTTTCAACCCGAATCGGGGTTTGTTGATTCGCCTCAGTCGTATTTGATTAAGCAATTACCAAATATTACGAATCCAACGCATTTCCATGTCCAAAATCAATTTCAAGTTTTTATTGAAGGTGCGGGCTCATTTGGTCCCCATACGATCAATCCTTATATCGTTCACTATGCTGGGGCACATACCGGCTACGGACCTATATTGGCTGGCCCATCAGGCTTGAACTATCTAACATTAAGAGCGCAACACGATCCAGGCGCAAAATTTTTACCTGAAAAAATTGACCTTTTAATGCGAGGACCTAAACACCACTATACGTCTAAGCAATTTTTACCAAGTAGCCCCGAGTCTATGAATAACCTGGGTGCCGCAGAATTGAATTGGGATGCACAAGAGCTTGATACAGGTTTAGGTATTGGTTTGTTAAGAATGCCGAATAAAGCTTCATACCCATTCACTTTGGGTGAGCATTCAGACGGTGTTTTTTTAGTTGTCATCAATGGCTCTATAGATGCCGATGGTCAAACCCTTGGTGTCCATAAAAACATCTATGTTCCAGCCAAAGACAAGAGATTTGAGATAACAACAACGAATTCTTATGCCGAAATTTTGGTTCTACAGATGCCGCAAAAAAATGCCACCTACTAGTAAAACTGGTGTTACTATCATTTTCATCATGCAGACGTAGATCAATAACTAACCTAGGAGACTCAGCCATGAAATCTATTAAGAACTCATTCAGCGAACTGCCTTTAAAACGCCGACAAGTGCTTAGCGGTGTAGGGGGATTAGCTGCAATTATTGCCTCTGGTCAGGCGCCTGTTTTTGCCCAGGCGGCACCTAGGAAACTAGTGATGGCGCACATCAATGCAGTTCCAGAGTCCGCAGCCGCGGCATTTGATTGGATGGCCAAAGAGGTTACCTCTAAGTCTAAAGGCGCATTGGAGATGCAATTTTTCGGAAAAACTTTGATCCCTCAAGAACTAGAGATCATGAACGCGGTCAAGTCAGGAAACATTCAGATGGGTAATCCAGCTGGTGCTGCAGCTACTGTTTTTCCTGAAATGGGGGCGTTACTTGTTCCTTATTTAGTCAAGGACTACAAGTCAGCTTATGCAATGCTGAATGGAAAAATCGGCGACTCTTTTGACAAAATTTGGCAGGACAAGTACAAGGTAAAAGCTTTATGCTTTTTCGATTATGGTTTCCGCCATTTCTGGACAGCTAAAGCGCCGATCATTGAGCCTAAAGATCTACGTGGTAAAAAAATTCGTGTTCAACAGGCCAAAATTTTTGGTGACACTATCAATGGCCTAGGTGGCAATGCAGTGCCTATGGCATGGGGCGAGGTTATTTCTGCGGCTAAGTCTGGTGTGATTGACGGTGGAGATTTGCCAGTGGTCAATATGGAGGCGCTTAAAATTTATGACGTTTCCAAATATTGTTCTTTGACTTATCACAACTACGGCCCCACTGTAAATGTCATGAATTTAGATGCTTGGAATGCTCTAAATCCGGCTCAGCAAAAACTTATGTTGGATATCAGCCGTGAGGCCCAAGGAAAGATAAGAGAAGCAACCGAGTCTGTTGATAATTTTGCTGCTGCTAAAAAGTTATTAGAGCCCCGTGGCATGACTGTGGTCGAAACGAATGTTGAGGCCTTCAGAAGTCTAGCGAAACAAAAAATCTGGCCTGCTTATAAAACACAATATGGCGCAATGTGGGACGAGATTGAGAACTTTAAAGGCTAATTCTTTAAAGACTTAGCGTTATGGCTAACTTCCTTCATCGTGTTCCGCAATTTGCGGCCACTCTGCTCATAGTCATCGCAATTGCCAACTTGCTCATAGGTGTTTTTCTACGTTATTTTGTAGGTGCAATTACAGATTACCTTGATATAGATCCAGTCCCTTATGTATGGGTAGAAGAGGTGGGTGAGATGGCTTTGGCGTGGCTCACTCTGATTGGTGCTGCAATTGGTGTGAGGCAACGATCCCATTTCACCTTACATGTTTTTGTGCATAGATTGCCAGCCTCGTACCAAAGAATTATTGAAATTCTCAATCACCTTCTTATTGCGGTCTTTGGTATTGCAGTGGCTTGGTATGGCGTTGGCTTGAGCCGGATGAATATGGGTTTAAGTACGCCAGGACTAGGAATTAGTATGGGATGGTTATACGTTTCATCCGTCGTTGGAGGCCTACTACTTGCAATATATGCAATTTCTATGATCATTCAACCTAGTCTGGTTATTGATGATGCCGATCCGTTAAAGGGAGGCCATTAATGGTTCTTATCGCTGTTACGCTGGTTTTTATAATTTTGATTTTGCTCTCTATGCCAATAGTTTTCTCTCTTGGACTGTCCGGCATGTTTGGTCTTTGGTATGGCGGGTATCCGATGCAACAACTGTCATCGGCTTTGGTTTCTGGTTCTCAAAGCTGGGTTTTACTAGCCATACCTGCATTTGTTTTCGCTGGCGGATTGATGGAGCGTTGTGGAATGTCTCATGCGCTGGTTGAATTTGCCAGAGCGCTAGTAGGCTGGGTGAAGGGCGGCCTAGGGATGTCGGTTATTGTTGTTGCTTACTTCTTTTCTGATATTTGCGGCTCAAAAATGGCCGAGGTATCTGCATTAGGTTCAAGCTTAATGCCCCCCCTGACCAAAGCAGGTTACAAAAAAGAAGATTCTGCTTCCTTGATAGCAGCTGGAACGGCCATGGGGATGCTTGTTCCCCCTGCTATTTTTATGATCGTTATTAGTCAGGTAACAAATACCTCGGCTGTTACTTTGTTTGTCGCTGGATTTGTTCCGGCGGCTGTCATCATGCTTTGTTTAATGGTTCTTGTTTACTTACGTGCACGTAAATATGACTGGCCGGTGGATTCAAAACCTAGTTTGCAGCGTTTGGGTCAAGCGGGACTTAAAGCAGCGGTACCGATGGTGGTGCCTGTTGTCATACTGGGTGGTTTTGTTTTGGGAATCATTACAGCCACTGAGGCTGGTGCGGTTGTAGCGGGGTATGCTATTTTGGTAGCAAGATTGGTTTACCGTAATGTTTCGTGGAAAGAGATGGGACGCATAGCCTATGACAGTACCATTCTCACAGCCGCTGTTGTATTTTTACTGGCAGTTGCTTCCATTTTTCAGTATCTGATGGGCGTTTCGGGTGTGCCGCAAATGCTGGCTGAAATTTTAAAACCGCTCGAGTCGCATCATTGGCTTTTTCTAGTGGCTACGGCTTTCATAACCATGTTGTTTGGAATGATTTTGGAAGGATTGCCTGCGGCAGTTGTATTGATACCTGTAGTTTTTCCGATAGCTGAGCAAATTGGTATCAACCCTATTCACTTCAATATTGTTCAAACAGCTGCTGTAGGTATTGGTTTGTTCATGCCACCCATGGGGGTGGGTTTGCTTATGGCATTAAAGTTTGCAGGGTTGTCTGTGGGGCAGCACTTCCGAACCTACGTGCCTTATATGGGCGCTTTGTTTGTGGGGTTGGGTTTGATTATTTGTATACCGGAAATATGTTTGGTGCTTCCTAGAGCAGCAGGATTGATTCGATAACTAGTTTAATTAAGTTAAAGGTGAGTTCCCGTACTTTAAAAACCCTGGTTTTTGGGTTG
>JAURHO010000164.1 GCA_030833265.1 Crocinitomicaceae bacterium
GGTGCAGGGGGCTACACCTACTCCATCGACAACGGGCAAAACTTCCAAAATTCTGGCACCTTTAGCAACCTCGACATTAATAATTATACAATTATCCTCGTGGATCAAAACAACTGCTCCGATACACTGCAAGCAGCGCTGCAAGGAGTTGACTCTGTAGATATTAGCAACATGGTAGTCACGACCACCACCTGTGGCCTGGACAACGGGGTCATAGACTTAGCAGTTACTGGAGGTTCTCCAGCCTACCAATATAGCCTCAATAACGGCACTACATTCTCGGCAAATCCGATTTTCAACAACCTGACACCAGGTGTTTACCAAATTTATGTTCAGGATGCCAATGGTTGTTTTGACCAAACAACTACAGAAATCTTCACTTCTACCAACCCTGTACTCGGACAAACTACTTCTACTTTAGAATTTTGCAGCCTCCAAGACGGAACCATCAACACCAGTGCAACCCTCGGAATTAGCCCTTACGTATTTGTTGTTCATCAAGGTCCGGTACTCGTAGGAACGAGCACAAACGGTAATTTCCCGAATTTAAATTCAGGAAGCTATTGGGTAACCGTCATCGATCAAATTGGTTGTGCAGATAGCTCACAAATTATTGTAGATAGCATTCCAGCACCAGTTTCTCCAATGACAGACACAGTTTTGTGTAACCTCACCCTCCAAGTCAATGGTGTAGTTTCATATACAGGATCTAACTGGACCTCAAATTCAGGTCTCATTTCTTTTAATGACGACGCCATTCAAAATCCACTAATTACAGCTGATACTGCAGGCATTTATATCATCAACTTGCAAGACAGCGTTTGTGGATTCAATCAGAGTTTCAGCCTTACTTTTGTTGCTGACCCTTACACCGCCATCAACGACACCACCTTGTGTGTAGGTGAAACAGCCACGCTAGCAGCCGTTGTTCAACCACAAAATGTAAGTTACGCCTGGAACACCAATGAAACGAACTCAACCATTGCTGTCACCACTTCGGGCACTTACATTGTAGCAGCCACTAACATGTGTGGCGTTAGCATTGACTCTACGCTTGTTACTTTTTACTACTGTGACATCGAGTTTCCAAATGTCTTTACTCCTGACGGCGATGGCAACAATGATTACTTCCACATGACTTTCTATGGTGGTTTAGCCGTCTATGAATGCGTCATTGTAAACCGTTGGGGAAATACCATCAGAACATTTACTGACCCTGCCTTCCAATGGGATGGCACCGATGAAAATGGAAAGGGTCTAGATGAAGGGGTTTATTTTTACATTGCAAAAACGACTACAAACGCCAATCAAGAAATTGAAAAACAAGGCCTCATTCACCTTGTTCGCAAGTAGTAATTACTATCTTTGCGCGTGCTACAACTAAAGAAAAATACGCCAAGATGGGTCATTGTATTGCTGGATGTCTTCATCCATCTCTTTGCCCTATTTTTTGCCTACTTAATCCGCTTTGACCTCAAAGCGGATTTTTCTTTGATACAAACTGAATGGGACATCCTGTCAAAAAGCCTTTGGTTTTTTATTCTTGTTAAGGTCGTTGTTTTTGCTATTTTTCAGATTCATCAGGGTTTGGTTCGCTTTTCCTCAACAGATGATTTCAAAAGAATTTTATTTGCAGAGGCGATTAGTTCTGCGCTATTTATTCTTGGTGGCCTCTTTCGCTATTACTGGATAGATCATTATTATTTATTTCCGAATTCTGTTCTCATAATGGAGTTCATCTTCAGTACAACTTTCGTCATTTCAGGCCGCTTATTGGTTAAACTTTTGTACTTGGAATACATCAAGGAAAAAGGCACAGAAGAACCCTTAGTTATTTTTGGAGCGGGCGTTTCCGGCCTACTCACCAAAAGAATCATTGAAAAAGACACCGCTTCGTTACAAAACGTCATTGGCTTTATTGACGATAATCCAAATTTAAAAAGCAAGCGAATTGAAGGCTCTAGGGTTTATCAACTCAACGAGCTCGAGGTGCTCAAGCAAAAGTTCAACTTACGCACCCTCATTATTGCAGTGCAAGATCTTCCGTCCGAGCGCCTCCAACAAATCGCAGAAACCGCTTTTGAATTGGGCATTCAAATACAACGTGTTCCGGAAGCGAAATCATGGACCAACGGCACTTTTCAAATCAAGCAATTCACCAAGATCAATATCAATGACCTTCTTGGCCGCGAAGTCATTGAACTCAATAATCCAGAGGTTGCCAACCTGATTGCCAATAGAGTTGTTTTAGTAACGGGAGCAGCCGGAAGCATTGGTAGCGGCCTAGCCAAGCGCATTGCCGCTATCAACCCCGGAAAACTCATTTTACTCGACCAAGCAGAGACCCCACTTTTCGAACTCGAGCAACAACTTCAAAATAGCTTCCCTGCGCTTGAAGCTGAATATGTAATCGGTGACATCTGTGATGCGCGTCGCATGGAAAAACTCTTTGATGTTTACCGTCCTGAAATGGTTTTTCATGCTGCGGCCTATAAACACGTTCCATTAATGGAAGACAACCCCGCAGAAGCAATCAGAAATAATATCGGTGGTACTCTTTTGATTGCCAAGCTTGCAGCTCAATTTGCCGTTCAAAAGTTTGTCATGATTTCCACAGATAAGGCGGTGAATCCGACCAACGTGATGGGTGCATCTAAACGCATTGCTGAAATGGCTGTTGATTTTCTCAATGAAAACCAGCAAACAGCTTACATTACTACGCGTTTTGGCAATGTACTGGGTTCTAACGGATCAGTCATTCCTACCTTCGAAAAGCAAATTGCAGCCGGAGGCCCTATCACAGTCACAGACGAACGCATCACGCGCTTTTTCATGACCATCCCAGAAGCTTGCCAGCTGGTCTTAGAAGCTGCTGCAATGGGCAAAGGCGGAGAAATTTTTGTCTTTGAAATGGGGCAAGCCGTCAAAATCATTGACCTCGCAAAAAAAATGATCCTACTATCAGGTAAGCAACCTTACAAGGACATCGATATTCAAATAACAGGATTGCGTCCTGGTGAAAAACTCTACGAAGAAGTATTAGCCTCTAGTGAAAACACGTTGGCTACGCATCATCCAAAAATTTTAATCGCCAAAACCAGACTCACTACCCAAGAACAAGAAGCCGGGATTCAAGAATTACTGCTAAAAGCCGAACAACAAGACAACGAGCTTTGTGTAACCCTAATGAAAAAACTTGTTCCTGAATTTATTTCAAATAATTCTACTTACCAGAAACTTGACCATGATCTCTCCAGCAAAAATTCAAATTAGATTAACCGACATCGACATTCTCGGACATGTCAATAACTCCATTTATTTAGTGTATTTTGAAATGGCCCGCATCCATTATTTCAATAACATGGTAGGCCCTGATTGGAATTGGATTGAAGATGGCGTTGTCTTGGTAAAAAATGAAGTAGAATATATTCAGCCTTTGTACCTGCACGATCAGCCTGAAATCAAACTATTCCTCAAACATATTGGCAATAAGAGTTTTACGCTTGCCTACCAACTTTTTGTAAAAGAAAAACTGTGTACAACTGGAAGCAGCACACTTGTAGGATTCAACAGCAAAACCCAACAAACAATAGAAATTCCAGAACGCATGAGGGCGGCGCTTACACAACTTGAGCAACTTTAAAAACAAACTTGCATGACTTGGTTCAAAAACCCTTTCTTAGTATGCCTCCTTTCCATTACAAGCCTTTACGCACAGGTTCCAGAGCCTTGTAAAGCAACGCGTACGGCTTGCCCTGCTAAGAATGTCAACAATTGCCAAGATAAGGTCGCGTTTGATGAGCAACGCAACATCTATTTACTAAGGAAAGACTTTGCTACTCCCTACTCCGGAACTTGCATAAGTTGTTATTCCAATTTCTTAGTAGAGGAAAAACTGTACTTTGAAAACGGAAAAAGAGAGGGTCGCGATACTTCTTACTACAGAACCGGCTGCATACAAGC
>JAURHO010000165.1 GCA_030833265.1 Crocinitomicaceae bacterium
CTTTTACCGAATGGATATTACAGTGGTTATTCAGGTTCACAACAAGAAGTCGTAATGGGTGCTTTCTTAGCTGCTTACACCAATACGAGTGTCTCGAGTAAATCGATTAATCCATTATCGAATCTTCCATTGCCAAACTGGACCATCAATTATGCGGGTTTAACCAAGTTTGCCTTCACAAAGGATGTTGTCAAATCATTTAAATTGAATCACGGTTATTCTTCATCAGTATCCGTAAATGGTATGCAAACCAATTTAAATGCAAGCCTAGATGCGGCAGGTATGCCAAATGCCCGCGACCTTAACAACAATTTCATTGCACCAATGCAGGTTCAAAACATTACCATATCTGAGCGCTTCTCTCCGCTCATCGGTATGTTGGCTACCTGGAATATTTTAGGTAAAAACATCACCACAAACTTCGAGTACAAAAAAGATCGTCAGGCCACCCTTTCCTTAAATAACAACCAGGTGACTGAAACTTTAGGGCAAGAAATTGTAATTGGTACTGTTGTCAATGTGCCAAAACTCAAGCTCGTCAGAACTATAGATGCCAGCGACCTTTTGATCAACGTTAATTTCTCTTTCAGAGATAACGCCACCGTAATCCGTAAGGTGGTTGAAAATACCAATATGGCTACTGCAGGTCAAAAGACCGTCAGCTTCAAACTAGACGCCAACTACAAACTCAACGAGTACCTCAGCGCCATCTTCTACTACGAACAATTCATTAATACGCCAAAAGTTTCCTTGAGCTATCCAACAGGTAACCTCAAAACCGGAATCACCTTGCGTTTTGACCTCAACGGTTTAAAGTAAAAACGAATGGTTAGAAGTGCTACTCCTGCAGACGTTCCGGCAATATTTTCATTGATTCAAGAGCTCGCTACCTACGAACGCGCACCCGAACAGGTAATCAATACTCCTGAACAACTTTCAAAAGACCTTTTTATCGATCAAGTTTGCGAAGCGATCGTCGCCACAAACGAACAGAATCAGGTCGTTGGTTTTGCCCTTTTTTATACCGCCTACTCTACTTGGAAAGGCCGCTGTTTGTACCTCGAAGATTTTTATGTCATTGAGGCAGAAAGAAAGCAAGGTTTTGGGCAAGCACTATTTGATGAAGTTGTACGAATTGCCAAAGAACGCGGCGTCAAGCGCATGGACTGGCAAGTCTTAGAATGGAACCATACCGCCCTCAATTTCTACCGCCGCAACCACGCCACCCTCGACCCTGAATGGATCAATGGCCGACTTTTTTTTGAATAAGTCGCAAGTTCTCAGAGAAGTTGGCATCTTTATAGTGTGAACACCAACCCTCCTGCACCTATTTTTGAAGAAATAGTCAAGACCTACGATACAAAGGTCTACAAGCTGTGTTGGTATCTACTTAAAAACAAGTCGGATGCGCAAGATTGCACACAAGATATTTTCATCGCAATATATCAAGCGCTACCTAACTTTAAACAGGAGTCAAGTCTACATACCTGGATTTACCGCATCAGCACCAATAAATGTTACGAATACCTCCGGCGCAAAAAAAGAAAGAAAAGATTCGGTATTCATGTTGAAATCGATCAGTTCTTTTCCCAAACAATCGCCTCCGAACAACTAAACCCTGAAGAAATCGCACTCGCTGCAGAAAAATCACTTTTTTTCTGGAAAGCAGTAGAAAAACTCCCACTTCAACAACAAATCGCCTATACGCTATTCAATGTTGAGGACATGAGTTATATAGAAATCGCTGCTGCGCTGCAGACAAGTGTAAGTGCTGTTGAATCACTGCTGTTTAGAGCAAGACGCAAGCTCGCCGAAGCATTAGCAGAGTGGGACAACAAGTAAACGCAAGTTATAAATCAAAAAGGCAACTAACAAGCTATGGAACAAGAAAACTTTTATGCTCAGCAGCCCAGAATTCCTCTAGGCCTAAGACAACAACTCTTGCAGGCCCCACAAATTGTGAACAAACAAAAAAAAGAGCGTTCTTTTTGGCTCTTGACCGCTTGTTTCTTTTTACTACTCAATTTCGGATTGTACATTCAATATGAAAAGCAGCAAGAAGAAGCTACCCTAGCCTCCTATCATTACCTCACCCAAACTTATCACTACCCATGAAAAGTATCCGCATATTGCGCAGCGTAATCCTTCTTTTGGTTTGCACCAACCTCCTTTTGTTGTATAAGTTATACAGCAAACCAAAGCACCCGCCAAGATTGAGTCATATTGTCAAGGCAGAAGGCGCTCTCGCCAAAACACTCGATAAAGAAATGCACCGCCATCATCGGGCAGTTGTCAAATGGACACAACGGCAATTTGAGCTGCGTCAAAAATTAGTTCATTCGCAGCCACAAAATGAACATTCACGATCGGTATTATTGGATCAAATTTCTAGGTGCCAAAGAAATATTGATTCCATCACAATTGCACATTTTGACCGTGTTAGCGAACTTTGCACACCCGCACAAGAAAAGCGTTTTCGCAAATTCAGAACCCAGATTCTACAACCCCCACATCTGCAGCGCTAATGCCGTATCTTTTTCTTGTACTGTTTGCGCTCTCTGGCCTTTTCACTTTTGCCCAACAGCAAGTCAAGTTGACCTGGAACAATCAACCATTTGAATTAAACAGCTCCTATTTACTCCACGACACCCTGCAATTTCAATTGTCAGAATTGAAATTCTACCTTCAAGATGTGCCTCAAAAAGGGAAAAACACCATCCATTTGATAGATGCTGCTGATCCGGAAACTTGGCAGTGGCAAGACCATGCTACTGCGCTGCAAGTTGGGATCCGAGCTGAAATTCAAACAGCTGGCAATTTTACGGGTGCCCTCGACCCCATTAATGGCATGTATTGGGCATGGAATACCGGATTCATCAGCGTCAAGTGTGTGGGAGAATTCAACAACCTAAAAACCGGCCAAACACAAAGTTTTGAATTTCATTTAGGCGGCTATCAAGCACCTTTTGCCTGCATCATGGCCATTCCCGGAAGCGGAACTATCCTGCATTGCGATTTGCACGCGTGGTTTGGCTACATTTTGGAAACACCCCCGCTTGGTTGGAAAATCATGCAACCTAGCAAAGTCAGCCTGATGCTTTTTGAACTTTTTACATCTTCATTGAGCTATGCTAAATAAATTGCTCTTTTTCTTGCTCCTCGGGTTCCTGTTGCTTTCGCTCATGGATAGTCAAATTAGTCAGGCAAAATCTTGGCCCGAACCAATTCAATGGAAATCAAAATATGCGTCTAAAGCTGGCTTTGCGCTAGGAAGGGCTTTATTCTACGACCCGATATTATCAAAAGACAGCACGATTTCTTGTGCCTCGTGTCATTTGTCTTATACCGCGTTTGCGCATGTGGATCATCCGACTAGCCACGGCATCCAAGATAAAATCGGTAAACGCAATGCGCCTGTGCTCTTCAATCTGGCTTGGCGTACAAATTTCCATTGGGACGGCGGTGTGCTCAATTTAAAAGGTCAGGCAATGAACCCAATAACGCATCCTGATGAAATGGGAGAAAGCCTTGAAGGCGTGCTTCAAAAACTACGTCGCAATGTGACCTATATGAAGCGATTTCAAAAAATATATCAGCAGCAAAAATTGGAAACATGGATGCTCTTGGACGCCCTACAGCAATTTACAATAGCTTTGATTTCGCGCGATAGTTTCTATGACAAGGTTCAAAAAGGCAAGGCGGATTTCAATGTCCAACAACAACAAGGACTGCTTTTATTTGAACAACATTGCAACCGCTGTCATCAGGCACCTCTATTTTTTACGAATGCTTTTGAAAACAATGGTCTGGAAATAAATAAAACCGACTATGGCCGCTACGGAATTACCGGCTTGGAAAACGACAAAGGTCGTTTTAGAGTACCCACATTGCGAAATATCAGTCATAGTTTTCCATATATGCACGACGGGCGCTTTAAAAATTTGAAAGAAGTCATGCAGCA
>JAURHO010000166.1 GCA_030833265.1 Crocinitomicaceae bacterium
AAGGATGGTTAAGATAGTTTGTCTTACCTCGGTGAATTTGACACTGGCATCAAAATGAAAGGTCCACTCTATACGTCTGTTTTTCTCCTTGGTAAAATTGACAATGCTGCCATTGGCCAACGGACCATTTGGAAAAATAACTGTTTTGTTATCTGCGGTTCTAAGATAGGTGTTGAAAATTTGAATTTCAGAAATGGTTCCTTGCTCGCCTAGCGCTTTGATTTCATCCCCTACTTTGAAGGGCTTCAGGACTAAAATCATGATCCCGCCTGCAAAATTGGAAAGCGTTCCAGAAAAAGCCATACCAACAGCGATGCCAGCAGCACCAAGTAAGGTAAGGAAAGAAGTCATTTGGACACCTAATTGCGTAATGGCTGTAATGACCACCATGATTTTTAGTGCCATGGATAAAAAGCTGGACAAGAAAGAAGTCAGACCTGCATCAGTCTCACTCTTTTGAAGCATCCGATTGACAAAGCGCGTAAGGATACCTGTAAGCCAGAAACCAACAACTGTAATGACAATAGCCAAGATGACGTTTGTAAGGAAACCAAAAATCACTTTGCTGAAATCACCAGTTTTGAGATCAAATAAAGATTCAATGAAATGCATGTTGTACTTTTAGGCTACAAAAATAGGAATGTTTACCGACAACGAAAATTCAAGCCATACTGCGCTCGTCATTGAAGATGGCCAACTTGATTACTTTCCAAATTTCCTGGACCCACAAAGCGCTAACGACTTGTACGCTCAGATTTTAAGCGAACTTCCTTTTCAAGAAAATCAAATTGTTATGTTCGGAAAACAAGTGAAGGTTCCTAGGCTAGAGGCCTATTTCTCTTTGAACGGAGAAAATTATGGCTATTCGGGTCAAACACTTATGAATAACCCATTTCCAGCATTTTTAGCAGATTTACGTCAAAAAATTGAATCGATTACAGGCATTCCATACAATGCCTTACTGATCAATTACTACCGCGACGGCCAAGATTCAAATGGTTGGCATGCCGACAACGAAAAAAGCTTAGGTAAAAATCCGAGCATCGCCTCTTTAAGCCTTGGGGCCGAACGCATTTTTGAACTTCGACACTTAGAAAGTAACAAGAAGATCAAACTCAAATTAGCGGATGGTAGCCTTTTGCACATGCATGGAGCTTTACAACATCATTGGAAGCACCAATTGCCAAAAGTCAAAGATTTAAAAGAAGCTCGAATCAATTTAACTTTTCGTTTGATCCTTGCTTCAAGTTGAATTGCTTAACTTTGACTATGCGCCACGAAGATTACATGCATCGCTGTTTAGACCTCGCCAGGTTGGGTGGCATTGCAGTTGCCCCTAACCCAATGGTTGGTTGTGTCCTCGTCAAAAATGGAAAAATTATTGGCGAAGGCTATCATCAAAAATTTGGTGCTGCCCATGCCGAAGTAAATGCAATTGCTGCTGTCCAAGATGCTTCGTTATTAGAAGGTGCAACCGCCTATGTCAGTCTTGAGCCTTGTGCACATTTTGGCAAAACACCTCCATGCAGCAACTTACTCATTGAGAAAAAAATTGCACATGTGGTTATCGCGACCAAAGACCCAAACCCAAAAGTGGCAGGCAAGGGCATAGAAAGACTCCAAAAAGCAGGTATTCAAGTTACACTTGGCATTCTAGAAGATGCTGCACGTCAGCTCAATAAGCGCTTCTTTAGTTTTCATGAAAAGCAAAGGCCGTATGTCACACTTAAATGGGCTCAAACCAAAGATGGTTTTTTAGATAAAATAAGAGGAGTTGATGAAAAAGGCATCAACTGGATTACAGGCGAAGAAGCCCGGGCACTTGTTCATCATTGGCGCAGTCAAGAGATGAGTATTTTGGTCGGTAAACACACTGCCCTCAATGACAATCCTTCCTTAACCGTTCGAGATGTCGCTGGCCAAAATCCAATTCGCATCCTAATTGATAGCCAGCTTCAAGTCAAAAATGACCTCAGTTTATTTTCGGAAGCGGCCCCAACGCTTATTTTCAATCGCATCAAAAACGATCAAACGGATGGGGTTGAATGGATTAAAATCAAAGAAACCTCGACCAAATTGATCCTCGAAGAACTCTACAAACGCGGCATCCATTCTGTCATGGTTGAAGGCGGAAGCCGAACGTTGCAGTATTTCATTATTGACAACGTTTGGGATGAAGCCTTTGTCTTGGTTGGCGACCTCAAATTTGAACAGGGTGTAAAAGCTCCTGTTCTCAATAAAATACCCGTGAAATCCCATTTTTTCGGCACAGATCAAGTCTTTTATTTCAAACGTCGTTCATGAAGAACTTACTCTTTTTTCTCTGCCTCCTCTTGAGTAACTATTTGACAGCACAATCTACATATCAATTGGCTGTCTTGAAGTATCACGGTGGTGGTGACTACTACGCCAACCCTACTGCCCTACCCAACCTCATCGCATTTTGCAATTCAGAATTACACACCAAAATTTCTAAAGAGGTTCCGTATGTAGAGGTCGGGAGCAAAGACCTAATGCAGTATCCGTTTGTTCATATGACGGGCCATGGTAATGTGGTTTTTTCAAAGGCTGAGGCGCAAAATCTACGCAACTATCTCATGGCTGGCGGCTTTCTACATATCGATGACAACTATGGCATGGATGGCTTTGTAAGAGCAGAACTTAAAAAGGTATTTCCAGAATATACACTTGCAGAACTTCCGTCGGATCACCCCATATTTAGATCACATTATCAATTTCCTAACGGCCTGCCTAAAATCCATGAACACGATGGTAAAAAACCCCAAGCCTTTGGCATCATCATCGATGGGCGCTTGGTTTGTCTTTACACCTATGAAACAGATCTTTCAGACGGATGGGAAGATCCACAAGTCCATAACGACCCACCAGAAAAACGCAAGCAAGCACTGCAAATGGGCGCAAATATGCTCCAGTATGTATTCACAAATTAAGCGCATAAAAAAACCCTGACGAAATCAGGGTTTTTTCTTGATCGTTTTTTTCAATTAGTGCTGATGACCATCATTTTCACCGTGCGGGTGATCATGTGCCTCTGCAGCAGCCTTCAATAATTCTATTTCGAATACGAGGTCAGAATAGGGCGGAATTGCACCTGGACGGCCTTGCTTGCCATAGGCATTGTAATAAGGAATGATCAGCAATATTTTGCCGCCTTCTTGGATATAAGTAATTCCTTCTTCAAAACCAGGAATCATGCGTTGCACTTTGTATTCAAATTCAAGTGGCATGTTGCGATCTCTTGAAGAATCGAACTTCTTGCCATCTCTGCGGAAAGTTCCGTTATAGTGTAAGCTCACTTTTTTACCTTGTTCTACGGTTGCTCCGGCACCTTTGTCAAGGATGACATAGACCAAGCCTGATTCACTTTGAACGGCATTTGGGTATTTCTTCAATACTTCCTGATACATGTAAGCTTTGTATTCTTCTTGAGGCATCGCAGCAATTTTGGCTAGTTCTGCTTCTTGTTCTGCCTCGAGGGCTTTTTTAGCCAAATAAACCTGATCAAATGCCGCTTGAGCATTCCATTTTTGGGCCTCTCTACCTACTCTAATGATTTCCACCTTGCGCATGGTGTCATTTTGCGCAATGGCATTGACAACCTCTTGCCCAGACACAACATGACCAAAAACGGCGTGCTTGCCATCTAACCAAGGCGTCTCTTTGTGGGTAATAAAGAATTGAGAGCCATTGGTGTTTGGGCCCGAATTGGCCATCGATAAAATACCTGGGCCTGTGTGTTTGAGTGTTGGGTCAATTTCGTCATAGAATTTATAACCTGGATCACCTGAACCATTGCCCAGTGGATCACCCCCTTGAATCATGAAATCAGGAATTACTCTGTGAAATTTCAAACCATTATAAAAGGGCTTTGTGATTTTTATAGAATCATTAAACTGAAACTTACCTTCAGCTAAACCAACAAA
>JAURHO010000167.1 GCA_030833265.1 Crocinitomicaceae bacterium
CCAAAATATCCCAACTATACATATTGCAGGCACTAATGGTAAGGGAAGCACAGCAGCTCATTGTGCAAGTCTTCTCCAAGAAACAGGCTTGCGGGTAGGGCTTTTTACTTCGCCACATATTTTTGATTTTTCAGAGCGCATTCGCATCAATGGAGAGGTCATTACTCAGCAATATGTTGTTGAATTTTGTGAGCGCATCCAAACCAAGTTGCCAGATTTAGATGCCAGCTTTTTTGAACTCACCTTTGCCATGGCCTTGGCCTATTTTCAAGCAGAAAACTGTGATTGGATGGTCATTGAAACGGGGCTCGGGGGCCGTTTAGATGCTACTAATGTGCTGTTGCCCAAACTCAGCGTCATCACCAATATTGCCTTGGATCATCAGGAATTTCTTGGCAACACTATACGCGAAATTGCCACTGAAAAAGCCGGGATCATGAAAAAAAATGTTCCGGTTTTAATCGGAGAGAAAAATCCGGAAACCATAGACCTATTTAGCTCAAGTGCAACCGCTGCTGCGGCGCCAATTTATTTTTCAGAAGATTTTTCTTTTCCGATCTCTTTTGAAAAAAGCTACTCAGGATATGCACTCAAAAACCTACGCAATGCATTTGCAGCCTTGGAAATACTCCAAATTTCCATTTCGCCCGAACAAATAAAAGCCGCATTAAAAAACCTCCAAAAAAACACCGGACACTTTGGTCGATTTGAAAGACTGCAAACGTCTCCAACTGTCATTTTAGATGTCTCTCATAATACGGCAGGTATCGAAGCGACACTGCCCATGATACTTGAGCAGCTCAAGGGTGAATTATACATTCTATACGGCGCAGCTAAAGACAAGAATGCACAAGAAATCCTCGACCTCTTTCCGAAAAATGCCAAACTTGCGGCCTGTACTTTTCAAAACATGAGAAGTAAATCAAAACAAGATTGGCAAGAACTCGGAATAGAAAAAATATACGGAGATATCAACTTTGCAAAAAACG
This sequence comes from Crocinitomicaceae bacterium, assembly GCA_030833265.1. Lineage (GTDB taxonomy): Bacteria > Bacteroidota > Bacteroidia > Flavobacteriales_D > Crocinitomicaceae > UBA952. Next base: position 990 of record JAURHO010000167.1, read on the forward strand.
ACATCCTGAGCCAGATGCACCCAAATGACCTACTCTGGATAACGGGTAGCTTTTTTTTAATCGCTGACCTCAATCAAGAATAAGAATTTTAAAGTATCTTTGCCTAGATGGAAAAGCAAGTCATTCTCAATGCAACCCAGCTCGATCTGACGCTCAAAAGGCTTGCCCATGAACTTGTTGAAACCCACCACGATTTCCAGAATTCAGTTTTAATTGGCCTTCAACCACGCGGCATCCATGTCGCAGCGCGTATCAAGGCGCAATTAGAAAACATTCTTGGTCATTCTGTGCAAGCAGGGTCTCTTGACATCACGTTTCACCGTGACGATTTTCGCCGCCGTGAAACTCCCCTTTTACCAAGCGTAACCAACATCGATTTTTCTATTGAAAACAAGCGCATCATCCTCCTCGACGACGTGCTTTTCACAGGACGCACCATTCGCGCTGGTCTCGATGCCTTGCTCACTTTTGGTCGCCCTTCTCAGGTTCAATTACTCACACTTATTGACCGCCGTTACAGTCGTGACCTTCCTATACAGGCCGATTACGTCGGAAAAACTGTAGACACTTTGGCCTCTGAAAGAGTCGCTGTAGAATGGAAAGAAACAGAAGGCGCTGATTGCGTCTTATTATTTACAAAAGAAGGAAATGAAACAGCTCAGCGTTGATCACCTTACTGGCATCATTGACCTCAGTCGTCAAGATATCGAACTCATTCTCGATACTGCATCGCGTTTTAAAGAAGTGATCAACCGCCCTATCAAAAAGGTGCCTTCCTTGCGCGACATCACCATCGCCAACGTCTTTTTCGAAAACTCGACCCGCACCCGCTTATCTTTTGAATTGGCTGAAAAACGCTTGTCTGCAGATGTCGTTAATTTCAGTGCCGCAGGTTCATCAGTCAAGAAAGGCGAAACTTTGGTAGATACCGTCAACAACATTTTGGCCATGAAGGTCGATATGGTAGTCATGCGCCACCCGAACCCGGGTGCTGCCAAATTTCTTTCTCAAAAAATCAAAGCAAGAGTCGTGAATGCCGGCGATGGCACACACGAACACCCTACGCAAGCACTACTCGATGCGTTCTCAATCCGCGAAAAACTCGGAAGTGTTGAAGGTAAAAAAGTAGTCATTGTAGGTGACATCTTGCACTCCAGAGTTGCACTTAGCAACATTTACTGCCTTCAAAAATTAGGTGCCGAAGTCATGGTATGTGGCCCAAGCACCCTTATTCCAAAATACATCTCTGAATTAGGCGTTCAAGTCTCACACAACCTCAGAGAAGCACTTGAATGGTGCGATGTTGCTAACATGTTGCGCATTCAACTTGAAAGACAAGACATCAAGTTCTTTCCTTCTTTGCGCGAATATGCAGCGCTCTTTGGTCTAAACAAAGAACTCCTAGACAGCTTGTCCAAAGAAATTGTCGTGATGCACCCAGGGCCAATCAACCGCGGCGTTGAAATCACCAGCGACGTCGCAGATTCAAAGCAAAGTATCATTTTAGACCAAGTTGAAAATGGTGTTGCCGTTCGTATGGCGGTAATTTATTTGCTTGCGGCCAAAATCGAAAGATAATTTTTCTACTTTTGACTAAATCATTGTCAATGAATTTTACGGTAGACCCTCAGGGTGAAATTGTTATTGTCACAAGTGAGGTTGAAAAACTCGATGCCAGCAATGCGCCTGAACTCAAAGCGCATTTCCTGCAGCTCAATAAAGTGGGCACCAATTTCATTGTCCTAGACCTCAGCAAAACCAAATACTGCGATTCCTCGGGTTTATCTGCTGTGCTTATTGCCAATCGACTCTGTAAAGACACCAATGGCGGTTTTGCCCTTAGCGGCCTGCAACCTAGCGTGATGAAATTGGTTGAAATTGCCCAACTCGACAAAGTGCTCAACATTGGTCATTCTAAAAACGACGCCCTAGACTTACTTGCCAAGTGAGTTTTGAACTCCATATTTTAGGTTCTGGTGCTGCCTTGCCTACCGGAAAGCGAAATGCCAGTGCACAATATATCAATTGCAATGAGCGCTACATCCTTATCGATTGCGCTGAGGGCACCCAACAACAGCTGCGTAAATTTGGCCTCAAACTTCAAAAAATTCAGTTCATCCTGATCTCTCATTTGCACGGCGATCATTTTTTCGGTCTGCCTGGCTTACTATCTACCATGCACCTGCTTGGACGCGATAAACGCCTTGATATTTTTGGCCCTCCAGGTCTTGAAAGTTTAATCAAGAACATGCTTGAGGCGGGAGGTCACCCGATTCAATTCAACTTGATTTTTCACGAATTAGTACCAGGCCCCAGCACCCTTATTTTTGAAGACCGCCTGCTTCAAATTGAAGCCTTTGCCCTCAAACACCGCATCCCTACCTTGGGATATCGTATTTCCGAAAAACAAAAGCCGCTCAACCTGGATAAAGCAGCCATTGCGAAAGCTGCCTTGCTCATTGAAGATCTTCCCAAATTAAAAGCGGGCCTAAATATTGAAAGAAACGGCAAAACATATCATTACGAAGATTATACCTTGCCGGCGGTTCCAAGTTACAGCTACGCCTATTGCTCAGACACCAAACCTTCTCCAAATTATCTGGAAGCCATTGAGAACTGTGACCTTATTTATCACGAAGCTACCTTTACTGAACAGCACAAAGAACGCGCAAAAAGCACCTTTCATTCGACGGCACAACAGGCTGCGACTCAGGCCAAAACTGCAGGTTGTAAATACTTGATTTTAGGGCATTTTTCTTCGAGATATGACGATACCCAACTACACCTACACGAAGCCAAAACGATTCATGAAAACGTCCTTGCGGCCGAAGATGGCATGCACATTGTTTTAGGTACTTGGTCTGATTATTTTTGAGCCCGCTTGTAAAAAACCACAGCAATTGCTGCAAAAATAAGATTGGGCATCCAGACTGCAATAAAAG
>JAURHO010000168.1 GCA_030833265.1 Crocinitomicaceae bacterium
GAACGTGTCAATTTAGCTGGTCGAAATAAATTGTTTCCGTCTGAATGTAGTGGTGGGATGCAAAAAAGAGTTGGCATTGCTAGGGCAATTGCCATGAATCCGAAGTACTTATTTTGCGACGAACCCAATTCAGGGCTAGACCCCAAAACTTCAATTGTCATTGATAAACTCATCAAAGACATCACCCAAGAATACAACATGACTACAGTGGTCATTACCCACGACATGAATTCAGTCATGGAAATTGGAGACAGCGTGTTATACATTCACCAAGGTAAAAAATGGTGGGAGGGTGATAAAAACAGCATTATTACAGATAACAACCCTGAAGTGGAGGCTTTTGTCTACGCCTCTTCCTTTATGAAAGAGATTCGTGGACAAATGCAGCAAAAGAGAAGACAGTGAGTCTAAATTTTTTGTAGTTGCTTGCAAATAATTAATTCTTTCTTATCTTTGCAACCCCAAAGGGACTTGCGCAAACGGCTCAAGTAAATATATAAAATTGCGGATGTGGTGAAATTGGTAGACACGCCAGACTTAGGATCTGGTGCCGAGAGGTGTGCGGGTTCGAGTCCCTCCATCCGCACTAAGGTCTCGTTGGCTCAACGAGGCCTTTTTTTTTAAATAATAGGCAAAAAATTCATTCATGAAAATTACACGTCAAGAAATCGATGCCCAAAATGGCGTTTTAAAAGTGGAAATCGAAGCGGCAGATTACCAAAATAAGGTAAAAGCAGCCCTCGATAAATATCGCAAAACTGCGAAAATTCCAGGTTTCAGACCAGGTCATGTTCCTGCGGGTCTTATTCAAAAACAATTCGGTAAATCAGTATTGGCCGAAGAATTGAATAAAATTACCAACGATGCGCTTTATCGTTTCATCATCGACGAAAAGCTTGATATCCTTGGCAATCCGCTACCTATTGAAAACGGTGTAGAAGGCAACTTTGATCAGCCAGAAAACTTCACGTTTAGTTATGAAATTGGCTACAGCCCGTCTTTCGACTTGCCTATTACGGCCAAAACAAAAGTTGACTACGCTACCGTAAAAATCGACAAAGACCTCATTACCAAACAAGTAGAAGATCTTCGTCGTCGTTATGGCAAACTCATTTCTTCTGAGGCAGTTAGTGCCAAAGATATGGTCATGGGTAAATTTGAAGAATTGGATGGCGCTGAAGTAAAGGCAGATGGCATTAGCCACTCCACCACCATTTCTATGGAATTCCTAGAAAATAAAGCGGCAATTAAATTACTTACAGGTAAAAAGATCAATGAGTCTTTTGAGCTCGATCCAAAAGCTGTTTCAAAAGGTCCAGAAGATGCTGCTGCCATGCTTGGCATTAGCCCAGAGGCCTATGCTGCACTCAATTCTAAATTCCAGTTTACTGTCAATGACGTAAAACGCATGGAGTTGTCTGAGCTCAACGAAGAGTTCTTCCAAAAATTATTTGGCGACGAAGTCAAAACCGAAGCCGAAATGAACAAACGAATTGAAGCAGACCTCGCTCGCATGTTCGAGGAAGATTCAGACCGCTTGTTTACGCGCAAAGTTTATGACATGCTCTTAGAAAAGACAACCATGAACTTCCCAGAAGCATTCTTGAAGCGTTGGATCAAAACTTCAGCTGAAAAGCCAATCACCGACGAAGAAATCGAAAAAGAATTTGCAGCATACTTACTTTCATTAAAGTGGCAGCTTATTCAAACCAAAATCTTCAAAGAAAATAACATTCAGCTCACCAATGAGGAAGTTTTAGACTTTACTAAAAACTTGGTGATCGGGAACTATGCTCAATACGGGTTACCTGCACCTGAAGAGGCTGAGTTACTCGAAACTGCTCAACGTTTGTTACAAAACAAAGAGCAAGCAAATGGCATCTATGACCGCTTGGCTGAAAGAAAACTCACTGACTACTTCAAAAGTGCTGTGAGCATGACCAAGAAAGAAATGAAATACGACGATTTCGTCGCACAAGCACAAGCTTAAGCGACATCCCAATCTAGCACCTGCAGGTGTTTTTCTTGAGCCTTGGCTCCATAGTATAATTGCATACTACGGACCAAGGCTTTTATATTTTCGGTCTTCATGCTTCGGTTTGGGCTAAGCGCGATAATTTCTCGGGCTGGTGCTGCAGAAAGGTCCGCTAACTTTTTGATACCAAGGCGTTGCTCTTCTTTTATCCTGAAATAACCTGGAATTAATGTATAACCACCTTGTTGTTCAACCATCTCCAAAAGCAAGGGTAAATTACCTCCTTCGTAATCCCAGTCTTCTTTATGATCTTGGGCATTGAGCTGACAAAAATGCAACATTTGGGTGCGCAAGCAATTCCCTTGACTGAGTAACCACGGATGCATTTTTTGAATGGTTTCGAGTTGAATGGTGGGTGCTGGGTGCTGTGGACAATAAATTAAGATTTCTTCCAAAAACAAAGGTGTGGTCTGAATTCTCGGATCATGAAAGGGCCCAGCAATAATTGCGAGGTCCAGTTCTTTTTTTTCGAGGGCTTCAATTGCCTCAGTTGTTTTGAGTTCTTTAATTTTCAAGCGCACATTGCTCAGTTCTTTAACCCACGTTGAAAACAAATCTGGCAACAGATAGGTGGCAATTGTAGGGATGATGCCAATTCGAATTTCTTCCTTGACATTTCCTTTGAGTTGATCAGATAAGTATTTGATTTTTTCGGTTTCAGCTAATATTTCCCTGATGATGGGTAGTAAACGTTTCCCCGCTGGGGTCAGTTGCAGGGGTTGGGCATCTCTATCAAAAATGGCATAACCCAATGATTCTTCGGCTTTTTTAATCTGCATCGAAAGTGTGGGTTGCGTCACAAAGCAGCGTTCGCTTGCTCTTTGAAATTGCAGTTCTTCACTCAAGATAACGATGTAATTCATTTGTTGCAGAGAGATCATGCACAGGAAATTGAAAGTGTATAAATAAAATCTATACAAATATAAAACAAATCGAAAATCAATATAAGTTCTTTACACCTAACTTTGTCTTGTAAAAGTTAAAGCTGCTTTGTATTAAATTCATGATTTAACAACTTATTCAGCCTAACTTTGTTCCAATAGTAATAACCAATAAATAAATAAACATGTCAACATTAGTAGGAAAAAAATTTCCAGACATTAGCGTAAAAGCCATTGACGAAATGGGCGATACATTCAGCATCAATGTATTGAAGCAAGCAACAGACAACAACAAAAAAGTAGTTTTATTTTGGTATCCAAAAGACTTCACTTTTGTTTGTCCTACAGAAATTCATGCTTTCCAAGAAGCTGCAGCTGAATTTGAAAAAAGAAACACAATTGTTATCGGTGCTTCATGTGACACTGCAGAAGTGCATTTTGCATGGTTAAATACAGCCAAAGACAACGGTGGTATCGAAGGTGTTCGTTTCCCATTAATTGCTGATTCTACGCGTTTATTAGCTCAAGAACTCGGTATCCTTGATTACGACATGTTTGACGAAGACAACATGGCCGGAGATAACGTACCTTATCGCGCTACTTACTTACTTGACGAAACCGGAATGGTATTTCATGAGTCAGTAAACCATTTCCCTGTAGGAAGAAATGTACATGAGTACATCCGTCTAATCGATGCTTTTGCACACGTTCAAAAACACGGTGAAGTTTGTCCTGCGAACTGGGAAGAAGGTAAAGATGCTATGAATGCTACACGTAACGGCGTTGCAGATTATTTAAGCAAACACTAATTACTATGTTTAGCGAATTGAACTCAGATAGCCTAGATCAATTACTAGGTGCAAATGCAAAGGTGATGGTCCAATACGGTGCCGGTTGGTGCGGAAATTGCAAAATCACCAAGCCCAAATTTAAACGTTTGGCAGAAACGCATCCAGACATTGAATTTGTCTATGTAGATGCTGAGTTGTATCCCAATTCTCGCAAATTT
>JAURHO010000169.1 GCA_030833265.1 Crocinitomicaceae bacterium
AAAAATGGCGACATCAGTATTTGGAAGAGTTTAAAAAATACCCATCCGATAGACCTTATTAGAGAAATTCGTTCTTTTCCTATCAAGCAATACGACCTTGTTATCAGTGATTTCGAACCTGTATCAGCGTGGTCTGCGCTGATCAATGGTGTGCCATGTATTGAACTGAGTCATCAGGCTGGTGTTATTCATCCGTTTGCGCCAAAACCTGAGCAAAAAGCAGCCTTTGGTCGTTATGTCTTGCATCACTACGTACCCTCAAAAACAAAGTATGGCTTCCATTTCGAGGCTTATGAAGATCGCGTCTTTACGCCTGTTATTCGAAAAGAAATCAGGACGGCCGAACCTTCAGATTTAGGTCATTATACCGTTTATTTACCGGGATATCACGACGATGTTCTGATGCATTTTTTAAGACAGTTTCCTGTCAAATGGGAAGTGTTTTCCAAACATGCCAACTTTGCTTATCGGGTAGATAACGTTTTTATCGAGCCCATCAGTCAGCAGCGTTTTCAGGAAAGCTTACTGAGTTCCACAGGCGTGCTTGCAGGCGCAGGTTTTGAATTGCCTGCTGAAGCTTCTGGGATTTTAGAAAGAAAGTCATGGTTATTCCGATGAAAGGTCATTACGAACAGCGCTGCAATGCATTGGGCGCAGCAAAAGTTGGGGCTACCACTATTTCAGAACTTGACTTGATTTATCACCGTCAAATCAATTATTGGCTCAATCAAGCACCACAAGTTCGGCTTGCTTACCAAGATCAAACGGAAGCCATTTTAGTGAAAATACTAAAGGATTTTCAAGGCAAGGGCAAACAAGCTTTCATCGAAGACAAAAGCTTTGAAACTATTTTAGAGAAGCTCAGTATTTTGCGCTATTTGCTCTGACAATTGTTTGTAGTGTGCAAATAATTGCTGTTGGGCATGAAAAGGAGGGAGGTCTCTTTTAGAATATAAATTTTTATAGTTCGCAGAAATACTTCTGGCCTTCACTGACCCACGCCATTGGTAATCAAAAATTAAAGCAATTTCCAACTGAATTTGAGGGTCCAGAATTCTGGTGCCCACTTCAATACGCTGATCTAGGTTGCGTTCCATCCAATCAGCTGAGGAAATGTAGGTTTCAGGGGTGCCGTCATTGCCAAAAATAACAAAACGCGCATGTTCTAAGTAGCGGTCAACAATACTAATGGCGGTTATGTTTTCACTGAGGCCTTTTACGCCTGGTTTGAGGCAGCAAATGCCGCGAATGATCATTTCAATTTTAACACCAGCTTCGCTTGCTGCATAGAGTTTTTCAATGAGTTTGACATCAGTCAGGTTATTAATTTTGATGCGCATCCAAGCCGGTTTTTTAGCTTTGGCGAACTTAATTTCACGGTCAATAAGCGCCATGAGTTTGCGGCGCGTATTGAATGGCGAAACCATTAAATGACGGAAGGTGTGTCTTTCCAAATTGTTTTCAAGTAGTCCGAAAACGCGGCTCACCTCAGCTGAAATATCTTTATTTGCGGTGAGTAGGGCAAGGTCGGTATAGATTGTTGCGGTTCCCTCATTAAAGTTGCCTGTTCCAACATATGTGATATATTGGGTTTTTCCATCATTGATTCTTCTAATTTGCAATAGTTTGGAATGCACCTTCAGGTTTTGTAAACCATAAATTACATTGGCGCCGAAATCTTTCAAGCGATTACTCCACCACAAATTATTTTCTTCATCAAATCGTGCTTGTAATTCAAATACAACAGTGACCTGTTTGCCATTAAATATACAAGCCAAAAGCGCATTCATGACCTCAGAGTTTTTGGCCACTCTGTAAATATTGATCTTGACCTCTTTGACTTTTGGATCCAAACTTGCTTCGCGCAAAAGGTCAACAACATGATCAAATTGTTGGTAAGGGAAATGTAGTAAGATGTCTTGTTTTAAAATCGTTTGAATGATGCTTTTACTGCGCTGCAATAGTGGGTGAGCTACGGGTTGTTGCGCTTCAAAACGAAATTCAGGGTTTCCAAAATCAGGGAAACGCATGAAGTCTTTAAAATTATGATAGCGCCCGCCTGGTATCGTATTGACGCCCTTTTTTAAGTCTAATTGCTGCAATAAAAATTGCAAAAGGTCATTGGGCATCTTGGCGTCGTAAACAAAGCGCACCGGTTCTCCTTTTTTACGCTGCTTGAGACTTTTTTCAATTTTCTCGAAGAAAGATAACGATAAGTCGTCATCGAGGTCGAGTTCGGCGTCTCGCGTGAATTTAAAGGTATAGGCTTCAGCGTCGGTTGGTTTATATACATTGAAAATTTCCAATAAATACAAACGAATGATGTCGTCCATTAAGATGACCTTTTGTCCTTCGTTTTGCTTCAGCGTAAAGAATCGGGTATATTCTGTAGGGATTTGAATAAGGGCGTAGCGGACGCGTGTTTTACTGGTGATTTTTACGCCTAAATAAATGGCGTAATCGCGCAGTTTGGGTAAGGCTCTTTTTTTATCGAGTAATATGGGAAAGATAGCGTGCTTGAGCTTGTCGTGAAAAAAGAAATCGAGTTGGGCCAGTTCATGAAGATCAAGTGCTTTTTCATCGACAATCTGAACCTGATGCGCCTCGAATTCATGTTTGATTTGCAGGTAAGCTGCTTCAAAGAGTTCTTGTTGTTTCATAACCACTTTTCTGATCTCTACATAGAGCTCTTCGGCAGATCCTTTGAATCCTTGAATCTTTTCATTCTTAAATTCCATGACCCTTTTTAGGTTGGCAACCCTTACCCTAAAAAATTCATCTAGGTTATTGGAGTAAATGCCTAGAAAGCGCATGCGTTCAGTGAGTGGTACTTTGGGGTCTAGCGCTTCTTGCAAAACGCGTTCGTTAAAAGACAACCAGCTTAGTTCTCGATTGATCAGATTCATATTACAAAGAAAGCCTTGCCAATTTGATTGACAAGGCTTTTTATATTAATATTTAGTTAAAAATAGCTGAAGCCTGTTTAATTGTGTAACGATAACTTGCGTTTTTCACAACTCATTAAAGGGTGTCGGCAATTTTCAATTTTGAAAAGTACAGCAAATAATTGCACTTTTGGAAGGTGAAAATTTGGCTCAAAAGATATTCAATAAAGTTACTTTTTTTGGTGGCAGCCTCAGCATTGGTGGCAACTGGCGCATGGTTGGCAAATGTACAATTTGATGAAAAGCTGCTCTTTACGATTTACCTGGCAAATCTAGGAATTTGGTTTTTATATGGTTTTGATTTTAGAAAGCCATTCAAGGCTGGTTGGCAACGCTTGTTTATTGCGCAACTGCTTGTCGCTTTTGGTTTTTCTGTCTGCTACCTTTCAGGTGTTCAATTTCTTGTTTTAGGGTTTATTTTTCTTCTCGGTTTACTCTATCAAGCTGAGCTACCTTTGATTGGCAAAGGTTTTCAAATCAAGAAGTTACTTGTATTTAAAAATCTATTAATTGGTATTTCTTGGGCTGCTTTGATTCCATTTGGAGCCAATGATTTGGATCTAGCCACTACGCAATTTATGTTTTGGTTTGTTACGGTTCAAGTTGGTTTTGGTAGCATCATCCGCGATATCAATGATGTGGCACATGACCAAGATAATGGTTTGACCACATTGCCAATTTATTTAGGCATTCCGAAGACATTGTGGGTGCTCAATTTGGTGAATCTTCTCAGCCTTTTTATCTGTGTGCCATTTGTAGGATTTGACCCTGCCTCTTGGATGTTTTTGTTTTCGTTAGTGGTCATTATTTACAAGGCGTTCATTTTGATGCGCGTACAGCAAAACCATGAGCAACAAATCTGGACGCAATACCTCAATATTTTAACTTGTTTATTGATTTTTCTTCTAACTTGCTTCTTTTATTAAGATGCAAGCAGCTCCTGAAACACTTTCTTTACTCATT
>JAURHO010000170.1 GCA_030833265.1 Crocinitomicaceae bacterium
AAATGGGTAGCTCCAGTAAATGGCGTCTACTTTGATAATACCTCTCCCATTGACGGAAAAGTGTTCACACAAGCAGCAAGATCTACCAAAGAAGATATCGAATTAGCTTTAGACGCTGCCCACGCTGCATTTCCTGCTTGGTCAAAAACAGCAGTTGCCACCAGAAGTAATATTCTCTTGAAAATTGCCGACATCATGGAGGCCAATCTTGAATATTTGGCAACCGTTGAAACAATGGACAACGGAAAAGCGATCCGTGAGACCAGAGCCGCTGATTTACCATTATGTATTGATCATTTCCGTTATTTCGCGGGTGTTTTACGTTCAGAGGAAGGCGCAATTTCTGAGCACGATGAAACGACTGTTAGTATTGTTGTTCATGAGCCGTTGGGCGTTGTAGGGCAAATCATTCCTTGGAACTTCCCTCTATTAATGGCTTGCTGGAAAATTGCACCAGCATTGGCTGCGGGTAACTGTGTAATTGTGAAGCCAGCTGAGCAAACACCTACCTCCATTATGGTCTTCATGGAATTAATCCAAGATGTTTTACCTGCTGGTGTATTAAATATTGTCACAGGTTTTGGTCCTGAAGCAGGTAAGCCATTGGCTACTTCACCGCGCATTCAAAAGGTTGCCTTTACTGGTGAAACCACAACTGGCCGTTTGATCATGCAATATGCCTCAGAAAACTTAATTCCAGTAACCATGGAATTGGGTGGAAAGTCACCAAATATTTTCTTCCCTTCTGTAGCAGATCACGACGATGATTTCTTCGATAAAGCAGTAGAAGGTGCAGTCATGTTTGCACTCAATCAAGGTGAGGTTTGTACTTGTCCATCTAGGATTTTAGTACACGAGTCTATTTATGATAAATTCATGGAGCGTGTGGTTGCCCGCACTAACGCAATTGTTTGTGGACATCCATTAGATGGCACAACCATGATGGGAGCTCAGGCATCGAATGATCAATATGAAAAAATCCAGTCTTATTTAAAAATTGGAAAAGAGGAAGGTGCAGAAGTACTTTGCGGTGGTGAGGCCAACCATTTAGGTGGAGAATTGGCAAATGGTTATTACATCAAACCAACCATTTTTAAAGGGCATAATAAAATGCGCATTTTCCAAGAAGAAATCTTTGGCCCGGTTACTTGTGTTACCACTTTCAAAACGACAGAAGAAGCCATCGAAATTGCAAACGATACGCTTTACGGTTTAGGAGCGGGTGTTTGGACGCGTGATGCACATGAATTATACACTGTCCCACGCGCAATTCAAGCTGGTCGTGTTTGGGTGAATTGCTACCACGCTTACCCTGCGCATGCGCCATTTGGAGGCTACAAAAAATCAGGTTTTGGTCGCGAAACACATAAAATGATGTTGGCACACTACCGTCAGACCAAAAACATGCTGGTTTCTTACAGCAAAAGCAAACTAGGATTCTTCTAATTCATTTAGGTTTCAGTAAAACCCGGCCTAGCCGGGTTTTTTTATACCTTAGTATATGGTCAACAGAGTTGAAATTACGCCTGCAGCGAGCGCAGTTATTCGGGAACTCAAAGAAAAACATGGTCCGCTCATGTTTCACCAGTCAGGAGGATGCTGTGATGGTTCACAGCCAATGTGCTTCGAATTAGGTGAATTCTATATTGGCTCTTCGGATGTTTGTTTAGGCCAGATAGATGCTTGCCCTTTTTGGATGAGCCAAGATCAATTTGAATACTGGAAACACACCCAGCTCACTATTGATATTGTAGAGGGCAGAGGTTCAAGTTTTTCATTGGAAATCCCGTTAGGTAAAAGATTCATGGTTCGGTCGAGATTATTCGATGCTGACGAACTCAAGAACCTTTCCCCGCTATCTTATAAAGCAGATTGAACTAACTTTTGCTGATATTGTTTTGGCGTAAGCCCTTCATTTTTCTTGAAAGCTCTTGTAAAATAGTTGGCATCTTCAAAACCTGCGTCAAAAGCAACTTCAGTAATCAGTAGTTCTTTAGAGTTTAAAAGTTTTTTTGCAAACTTGATGCGCTCTCTTAAGATGAGTTCTTGTGGGCTGAGGCCGGTGGTTCGCTTCAAAAATCTGTAAAACGTAGAACTACTCATGCAAGCCAGATTGCAAAGTGCCTGAATACTGATTTTTTCGGTCAGGTGGCCCCTAATATATTGGAGCACTGTTGGTAATACACCTTCGTTGCTAGCCATTTGGTCGAGCTCATTGATTTTTTGCAACTGAATCAGATGGATCATCAATTCTTGTAGACTGAGGTCGGCAAGGATGTCCTTATTGCGCTGTTCACTCATGCATATTTGTACAATCTTATTGAGCGTTGAGGTCACAGCTTCATTGTTCATTAAAAAATACTGCTCAAAATTGAGTGTCCATGGCTCGTTATCTTCCTTCGGATAGCGTTCATTAAGTAGATCGATGAGTTGTTTGATCTTTGTGCGGTCAATTTCGAGGGCTAAACATTGCGTAGGGTTATCTAGCCTAGCTTCTGGAAAATCAATGACCATTTCTACCTGCTGAGGTAAAATAACGGTTTCTCCGGGTAAATATTCAAATTCCGGATCTCCATATAGGTGCATGACTTTCTTACCGCGCAGCATAGAAGTAAGCACGACATCATTAAAGGTGAGCGAAACTTCTTTGGCTGTTTGATAGGTTTCAAAAAGATTGAGTTCGCAGTTATTTAAGTTAAAAATGCTGCGATTTTCGACCAGTGTTTTCAGTGATGAAATCTTGGTGAGTTTGGGTGTTTGTAGTAAAGTGCGTTCGTACATATCGTAAATGAAAGCTTAAGGTACAAATATTCAGTCATTTAAAAAACCTGAGATCAATTTATTTTATCTGCATATAAAAGCAATTTTTTCTGTTTTTGCTTTTTAAATCATTGTTTCGATTAATTTTGTGGCGTCTCTAAGGGGTGCCATTAGGCTGAGATTATACCCATTGAACCTGATTTGGATAATGCCAACGAAGGGAAGATGACGAGCTAATTTTTTAACAGTACCAAGAATTAGCCCCTTGTTCTTGTTTAATTTTTTAAAAATGAAAACAAGACTATTTTTTATTCCATTTTTAATGCTGTCTCAAGTTGTTGCCGCACAGTCCGGAAATACTCAAGATCAAGATACATCTAAAGGGGTTCAGCATATCGAAGGCATCATTGTCACAAGATTAAGAGCTAAAGAAACGCCTTCCAACAGTTTGGTGCTGAAAGAAGAATTAAAGGCCAGGAATTTTGGTCAAGACATGCCAACCTTATTAGAATTCACGCCCTCAGTTGTAACCACGAGCGATGCTGGTGCCGGAATTGGTTATAGTGGTATTCGCATTCGTGGGGTTGATGCGAGTCGAATCAACGTCACAATCAATGGCATACCTGTCAATGATCCTGAATCGCATGATGTTTATTGGGTCAATATGCCTGATCTTGTGGGCTCGGTAGAAAATATTCAAATTCAACGCGGTGTAGGTTCATCTACCAACGGAGCCGCTGCATTTGGCGCAAGTCTGAATATCAAAACTTCAGATATCCGTTCCAAAGCATATGCCCGCACCGATTTATCTGCGGGTTCTTTCGGAACGCTAAAAGGCACCTTGCAAGCAGGAACGGGTCTGCTTAACGGTAAGTTTTCTTTAGACGCGAGACTTTCTCAAATTCAATCTGATGGTTATTTAGACAGAGCCACTAGCAATTTGAGCTCAATGGGTTTAACAGCTACCTATCTGACCAAGCGTTCAATTTGGAAGGCCGTTGTATTAAAAGGCGAAGAGCGCACTTACCAAGCTTGGTATGGCACTCCGGAAAGCAGGTATCGAGGAGATTCCTTAGGCATGCTTGATTACGCTGCCAGAAATGGACTCAGCGCGGCC
>JAURHO010000017.1 GCA_030833265.1 Crocinitomicaceae bacterium
TGAGTTGGCACAAGGATTACACGGCCTATATCCTGAAAATCCAGCTAGATCCTACGAAGAAAAAATCAGAAAAGCCCGTGCAAATGGGGTACGCTATTTATTAATTCGTCGAAAAGTCACCAATTACGAACGCAAACGCTTGCGCAAACTGCCCATTTTTGAATTGGGCCAAATGAAGGGCGGAATCATTGATAACGTAGAAACTATTCTGCGCAAAAAACCATACGGAAATTTACTTAACAGAACCTTAGGCTATTGCAAAGACCTTGATGGCAAGCCTTTTCGTGTTGGTATCGAAGGCGCTTATTTTGAGTATTTAAAGGGTGAAGACGGAAAAGAAGTAGAACAACGCATTTCTTCAGGTTGGAAGAAAACAGGCAAGGTCATCAAAGAAGCAATTGAGGGTGCCGATGTGATTTCTACAATCGATAAAGAAATTCAAGAAGTTGCTCATTCAGAACTTGAAAAACAAATGATCTTCATGAATGCTGAGCATGGCTGTGTCATTTTGATGGACGTCAAAACCGGTTATGTTAGAGCAATTGCCAATCTTACAAAAATTGGAGAAGGCAAGTACACTGAAAATTACAACTACGCCATTGGTTATCTCGAAGTGCCAGGATCTACTTTTAAGTTAGCTTCTTTAATGGCAGGCCTCGAAGACGGCAAATTTAAAATTACCGATAAGGTCAACGCCGGCGGCCGCTATGCTGTTGGTGGTTCAAGTATGTCAGATTCTAACCACGGTATGGGTTACGGCACCATTACTATTCAGCAAGCATTTGAAAAGTCGTCAAATGTCATTCTGCAACTGATGCATCGCGTTTATCGCAATCAACCGGAGCAATTTATTGCGCAACTCAAACGCTTTGGTCTAACTGAAAAACTTGGCATCGATCTCGAAGGTGAGCCGCGTCCGGATGTCGCCACTCCTGGTTCAAAAACTTGGTCAATTTTGTCCTTGCCTTGGACATCTGTGGGTTATGAAGTGCGCCAAACACCGCTGCAAGTACTAGCTTTTTACAACGCAGTTGCTAATAAAGGCAAATTAGTCCGACCGCTTTTTGTTGAGAAAATCAAGCGCAATGGTCAGGTCATCAAAACCTTCAAGCCAGTTGTCCTCAATCCGCAAATTTGTTCCACGCATACCCTTAAAATATTACAAAGCTGTTTGGAGGGGGTCATGCTGCGCGGAACAGGTCGCTCCTTAAAAAGTTCTTTATTTACCATCGCCGGAAAAACCGGAACAGCTGTACTTACTGCTGCAGGTGGTGGTTATGGAACAGAAAATGGCAAATCATATCAAGCTTCCTTTGTGGGATATTTTCCGGCTAAAAAACCAATTTACTCTTGTATTGTCGTGATTGCAAAACCTAAAAAGGCCTATTACGGTGCCGCGGTTTCGGGTACCGTTTTCGCTGAAATTGCCAATAAAGTTTATGCTTCTGCTTTGCAATATCACAGAGCAGTAAACGATCCAAGAGCTAAATTATCTCATGACATTCCTACGGTAAAAAGTGGTGCTGCCAATGACTTA
This sequence comes from Crocinitomicaceae bacterium, assembly GCA_030833265.1. Classification (GTDB taxonomy): domain Bacteria; phylum Bacteroidota; class Bacteroidia; order Flavobacteriales_D; family Crocinitomicaceae; genus UBA952. The sequence continues at coordinate 1,538 of JAURHO010000017.1, forward strand.
AAATATGTCATGAAAGAGCTCAATGTCCGCTACCAACAAAACAACGAAGCTGAATGGCTAAAAGGTGACACCACAGATCAGCGCCTAGAAGTTTCTCGAAAGGTGATTACCCAGAAAAAGGTTCCGAATGTATTGGGAATGACTGCCAAAGATGCCGTATACATTCTTGAAAGCAGAGGTTTAGTGGTGACGCTAAATGGCCTTGGAAGGGTAGTTAGTCAATCAATTGCACCAGGCAATCAAATCGTTAAAGGACAAGTCGTTCAACTCAAATTAAATTAACATGCAACCCTTGAATCATTTGTTAGCAGCAGTAGTCGGTCAGCACATCCAAGGTGAGCTTACTCAGGCAATCGCTTCCATTGAATTCGATTCAAGAAAGGCAGCGGCCAATACCATTTTTGTCTGTATTGTAGGTTCGCAGGCCAACGGACACAAATATGTTCAACAAGCTTATGCCCAAGGTTGTCGGGCATTTATCACCCAAGAGGTTGTAGAATTAGCCCCAGATGCTTGTGTTTACCAAGTTAAGAACACCAGTGTAGCTTTGGCGCAGTTGGCTTGTGCGTTTTATGGGCACCCTTCAAAAGAACTTAAGTTGGTTGGTGTAACCGGCACCAATGGCAAAACCACTACAGCAACCTTACTCCACGATCTTTTTACAGCATTGGGCTATAAAGCAGGTTTGTTGTCAACCGTTGTCAATAAAATTGAACAAGAAGCCATTGTTTCTACACATACAACGCCAGATCCAGTAAGCCTCAATGCACTGCTCAGACAAATGGTGAATGCAGGTTGCACACACTGTTTTATGGAAGTGAGTTCGCATGCCATTGATCAACACCGCATTGGCGGGCTTCATTTTGCAGCAGCTGGCTTTACCAATATAACACATGACCACCTCGATTATCACCACACTTTTGCCGAATATTTGAAAGTTAAAAAGGCCTTTTTTGATGGCCTGGATGCTTCGGCATTTGCTCTGGTTAACGCCGATGACAAAAATGGCGCGGTCATGTTGCAAAACACAAAAGCAAAAAAGCTCATGTATGCGCTCCGGACACCAGCCGATGTCAAGGGTAAAATTATTGAGAACAGCTTGGCCGGTTTGGTCTTGCAAATCAATGGCCAAGAGGTGCACACCCGTTTGGTTGGTGCTTTTAATGCTTCCAATTTACTTTTAGTTTATGGCTTAGCAGTTGGTTTGGGCGAAGCGCCTATGGAAGTATTGCGTATTATTAGTCAGTTGAGTCATGTGGCGGGTCGTTTTGAATATGTCAAGAGCCCAAAAGGCATCACGGCCATTATTGATTACGCGCATACGCCAGACGCACTTGAAAATGTACTTGCCACCATTGCAGCTTTCAGAAAAGGAAGCACCAAAGTATTTACAGTGGTGGGGTGCGGCGGTGACCGCGATAAAGAAAAGCGCCCTAAAATGGCCGCTATTGCTGCGGCTAAAAGCAATCAAGTCATTCTAACCTCGGATAATCCACGCTCCGAAGATCCAAACCAAATCTTAAAAGACATGGAAGCAGGTCTAGGAACTGAGGAAGCACTCCATACACTTTCTATCGTTGATCGTCAGCAGGCAATTAAGATGGCCGTTATGCTGGCTCAGCCCGGCGATATCATATTAGTGGCAGGTAAAGGCCACGAGACCTACCAAGAAATCAAGGGTGTGAAAACCGATTTCGACGATGTAGCGATTACACAAACCTTGTTTAACCAACTCGATAAATAACATGCTTTATTACTTATTCACTTGGCTCGATCAACTCAATGTACCTGGTGCAGGTTTATTTCATTACATCTCTTTTCGCGCCGGATTTGCACTCATTTTTTCCTTGATTGTTTCGGTCATCATCGGTAAAAAAATCATTAACAAATTACGCAAACAGCAAATCGGTGAAACAGTTCGCGACCTCGGTTTGGCTGGTCAAATTGAAAAATCGGGTACACCGACTATGGGTGGCTTGATCATTTTGGCGGCCATTTTAGTGCCGACACTTTTATTTGCCAAGTTGCATAATATCTATGTGATCACGATGTTGGTGGCGACCATCTGGTTAGGCGCGATTGGCTTCATTGACGACTACATTAAAGTATTCAAAAAGAACAAAGAAGGTTTAAAAGGAACCTTTAAAGTGATTGGTCAAATTGGGGTTGGACTCATTGTAGGTTCTATCCTCTATTTCTCAGACGACGTTGTGGTGCACAAGCGCGTCGATGCCGACTACAAATTACAAGCCGATGAAACTTATGTAACGCATGAGCACGTGCAGTCTGAAGGCGAGACCTACAAATGGATCAAAACCGACGACATGACCACGACCATTCCTTTTTTCAAAGGAAATGAGTTCAATTACAATTGGTTAATTGGTGATGTCAATAAATCTTATGGTTGGTTACTCTTTATCCCAATTGTCATCTTTATCGTAATTGCGGTATCTAACGGCGCCAACATGACAGATGGCCTTGATGGTTTGGCAACGGGAACCTCTGCAATTGTAGGTATTGCTCTTGCTGTTTTGGCCTACGTAAGTTCACATGCCAAATTCGCCGACTACCTCAATGTCATGTACATTCCAGAAGCTGAGGAGTTGGTGATTTTCATTGCAGCATTTGTTGGGGCATGTATTGGTTTCTTGTGGTACAATGCGTTTCCTGCGCAAGTATTTATGGGCGATACCGGAAGCTTGGCTTTGGGTGGCATCATTGCTGTTTTTGCCATCGCTATCCGCAAAGAATTACTCATACCTGTGCTTTGTGGTATTTTCCTAATTGAAAATGTATCGGTCATGCTGCAAGTAGGCTATTTCAAATTCACCAAACGGCGCTTCGGCGAGGGTAGGCGCATCTTCCTGATGGCACCATTGCATCACCATTATCAGAAAAAAGGCATTCACGAAGCCAAAATTGTAGCACGTTTCTGGATTGTAGCCGTGTTGCTTGCAGTAATAACGATAGTCACCCTCAAACTGAGATAACATGACTCAAAAAATGCAAAAATTAATCATACTTGGCGCCGGTGAATCTGGCGTGGGCGCAGCCATTCTCGGCAAAGAGAAGGGGTATGATGTTTTTGTATCTGATGCTTCGGCTATCAAAGCATCTTTCCAAAAAGAATTGCAAGCAGCAACAATTGAATTTGAATCAGGGCAGCATACAATGCCGCGTATTTTAGCTGCAGACCTCATTATTAAATCCCCAGGAATTCCTGAAAAAACAGCACTCATGAAAGCCATTCGTGAGGCAGGGATTAAAGTAATTTCAGAAATTGAATTTGCGGGTTATTATTCAAAGGCTAAGCACATTTGCATTACAGGAAGTAATGGTAAAACCACTACATCCTTGTGGTGTTATCACATTCTTAAAAATGCGGGCCTCAGTGTCGGTTTGGCAGGAAATGTAGGGCAAAGTTTTGCCAAGCAGGTGGCGCAAGAAAACTATGATTATTATGTGTTGGAATTGAGCTCTTTTCAGCTCGACGACATGTTTGATTTCAAGGCAGACATTGCCATCCTGACCAATATTACCCCCGATCACCTCGATCGTTACCACTACGAATTACAAAACTACGTGAACGCCAAGTTCCGCATTTTACAAAATCAAACTGCAGCAGACTTTTTCATTTTCAATGCCGATGACCCCATCATTGCGGCCCAATTGAAAACAACTCAAACTGCGGCCCAACTTCGCCCCTTTTCTATGCAACAAACCATAGAAGAAGGTGGATACGCAACAACAGAACAACTCAACATCAACATAAACAAACAACAACTTACCATGTCTATTCACGAATTAGCTTTAAAGGGTAAACACAATACCCAAAATGCATTGGCCGCAGGAATTGCAGCCAGGCTAGTAGAAATCCGCACTGAACTCGTGCGCGAAAGCCTAGAAGATTTTGTCAATGTCGAACACCGCATGGAGTTCGTGGCTAAAGTCAACGGCATTGAATTTATCAATGACTCCAAGGCGACAAATATTAATGCAGCTTGGTTTGCTTTAGAATCTATGGAGAAACCTACCGTATGGATTGTAGGCGGAGTCGATAAAGGCAATGACTATAGTGAATTATTTGACCTCGTTTCTCAGAAAGTAAAAGCGATCATTTGCTTAGGCGTGGATAATCAAAAAATCATTGAAGCTTTCCAAGATAAAGTTGCTCATATCGTAGAAGCGAAATCAGCAACCGAAGCGGTGGCTTATGGGTATCGTTTGGCTGAAAAGGATGAAACAGTTTTGCTTTCTCCTGCTTGTGCCAGTTTTGATCTATTTGAAAGCTACGAAGACCGCGGTCAGCAGTTCAAACAAGCGGTTCGCATGCTTTAATAAAGTTCCATGAGATCCTATCTGAAATACCTCAAAGGCGATCCTGTTATTTGGATCATCACCTTACTAATGATGGCTTTTTCATTGGTAACGGTGTATAGTTTTGTACCGATTTTGATCAAAATTGAGGGTGGATCTCCGTTTCTTTATCTCTTCAAGCATTTAGTTTATGTGGTGCTGGGCTTTGGTTCCATGTTCCTCATTCATCGGGTACCGGCTAAGTACATTAGTCAGCTCGCTAAATTTGCTTATTATTTGGGTTTAACCTTGCTCTTGTTTACTTGGTTTTTTGGAGCTGAGGTGAATGGCGCAGGTCGTTGGATCCGTATTCCTTTCGTAAATCTTACTTTTCAATCCTCAGATTTTGCAAAGCTGGCTTTGATCATCTATTTGAGTAAGTTGTTGGTGCGCAAGCAGCAAAAATTTGACAATTGGAAAGAAGGAATCTTCCCACTTTTGATCCCTATCGGAATCACGTGTATTCTTATTTTAAAAGATAATTTCTCGACTGCAGCCATGCTCTTTTTATTGAGTATGATCATGCTTTTTATTGGCAGAGTTCCGCTAATGAAGTTGTTTACTTTGGCCGCCATTGGGGTAGGTATTGTGGCTCTGGTAGTTGGGGCCCACTTAACTTTTCCTGATGCAAATATCCTTCCGCGTTATGACACCTGGATGAATCGCATCAACAACCGAGTCGATGCCACCAATCAGAGTATCGAGAGCCTGCAAGCCAACCAACAAGCCAATAATGCCAAGTTGGCCATTTCAGTTGGTTCTGTTTTTGGACAGGGTGTCGGTGATGGCAAGCTCAAGGAATTTTTACCTGAGGCTTATGCCGATTTTTACTATGCCACTTTCGTAGAGGAATTTGGTTCAGGGGCAGCATTAGTTTTGGTGTTTCTTTATCTCATTTTACTCTACCGAATGATCCGTATTTCCCTCAAGACCACAGACCTTTTTCAGAGTTATGTCTGCATGGGAATCGGCATTCATCTTTTGACACAGGCTAGCATCAATATGTTGGTATGTACAGGTGTTTTTCCAGTAACGGGTCAAAACATGCCTTTTTTAGCAATGGGAGGTTCGGCACTCGTGATGGCCTGTATTTCAATCGGCGTGGTTCAATCATTTGCCAAGGAGTTGCCGCAAGCAAACAAGGAAGATAAATTTGAAGAATTAGCATAGATGATCAAAAGAGTAATCATTTCAGGAGGAGGAACCGGCGGACATATTTTCCCAGCTTTGGCCATTGCCGATGAAATCAAAAAGCGCAATCCAGAGGCGGCAATTTTATTTATTGGGGCCCGTGGCCGCATGGAGATGGAAAAAATCCCGCAAGCAGGTTATGAAATTATCGGCCTGCCAATAGCTGGTTTGCAAAGAAAACTCACCTGGAAAAATCTCTTGCTTCCCTTCAAATTAATCCGAAGTTTTTATTTGGTTTTTAGTGTCATCAAGAAGTTCAAACCAGAATTAGTAATAGGGGTTGGGGGATATGCGAGTGGGCCAACTTTACAAATGGCGCAGTTGCTTCAGATTCCTACGTTACTTCAAGAACAGAACTCGTATCCCGGAAAAACCAACAAGATTTTAGCTAAAAAAGCAAAAGCCATTTGCGTAGCATATCCTGGGATGGAGCGCTTCTTTCCAAAAGATAAAATTGCTTACACCGGAAATCCGGTTCGGGCAAATCTTGCCATTGACCTTCATCCGCTTCGTGCTGAGGCTGCAGGTTTTTTTGGTTTGGAACAAAATAAGCCAACCATATTGATCATCGGTGGCAGTTTAGGAGCCCTTACTTTAAATGAAAGTATGCACGCTGCACTTGCCGCCGTTCAAGAGAAAAACGTCCAAGTACTTTGGCAATGCGGAAAATCCTATGATGCCAAATTGCAGCAAAACTCAAATACAATGCCTGCCAATGTCAAGGTCTTGCCTTTTATACAACGCATGGATCTCGCTTATGCCTTGGCTGATGTAATTATTTCAAGGGCAGGTGCGCTGTCAGTGAGCGAATTGGCTTTGGTTGGGAAACCGAGTATTTTGGTACCCTCTCCAAATGTGGCCGAAGACCATCAAACTAAAAACGCGCTTTCTTTGGTCGAGCAGCAGGCGGCACTTCTTATCAAGGATGCGGATGCCCGTGCTCAACTCATGCAAGCTTGTTTTGACTTATTAGTAGCAGCTGATCAACAGCAAGTGCTTTCAGAAAACTTGAAAGCCCTTGGCTTGCCATTAGCGACGCAAAATATTGTCGATGTCTGTGAAAAAGTAGTGGCCTAATGAAAGCACTTTCCACCTATCAAAATATTTATTTTATCGGTATCGGTGGTATCGGCATGAGCGCATTGGCTCGATATTTTCATTTTGCTGGCTACCATGTTGCTGGCTATGACAAAGTAGAAACAACCCTTACACAAGCTTTAGTATCGGAAGGCATTTCTATACATTATGAGGATATGGGATCCAGTTTGGCCAAAGCATATCAAGACCCTGATCACACGTTGGTGGTTTACACACCAGCCATCAAAATATTAGAAGAATTAAATTATTTCAAAAGTGCCGGATTTCAGATAGTGAAACGCTCAGAAGTTTTAGGAGCAATTTCCAGGTCTTTTCAAGCACTTTGTGTTGCGGGAACGCACGGAAAAACGACCACCAGTTCCATGTTGGCTCATTTGCTCACCGATATCGGAACTGGCTGCACGGCCTTCCTCGGTGGGATCGCCTCAAATTTTGAATCAAATTTGGTCTTGAACGCCGAGAGCCCTTATGCTGTTGTGGAAGCCGACGAATTTGACCGCAGCTTTTTACAACTTTCGCCCTTTGCTGCCATCATTACAGCAGCAGACCCAGATCACCTCGATATTTACGGAACTCCGGAAGCGTTCAAAGAAGGCTTTGGCCAGTTCGCATTGCGCATTGACCCCGCCGGATTGTGTTTGCAAAAAGAGGGTTTGAACTTGCCTGCTTTATGTAAAATCAAAACCTATGCACTCCATTCCGATACCGCTGACTACAGCGCATTTAATTTACGCTTCGAGAACGGCTTTCAACTTTCAGATTTCAGACTAGGCACTGAAGTTTGGAAAGGTGTGGAACTTGGATTGCCGGGTAGTCATAATGTTGAAAATGCACTTGGTTGCGTGGCGCTATTGCTAGAACTCGGATTTGAAGCTTCAGCGATAAAAGCAGCTTTACGGAATTTCAAAGGTGTCAAAAGACGATTTGAATACCATGTACGCAAGCCAGACCTCATTTACATAGACGATTACGCGCATCATCCGGAAGAAATTCATGTGTTATTGAGTTCAGTAAAAGCCATGTATCCGGACCTCCCTATTACCGGTATTTTTCAACCGCATTTATTTTCTCGCACCAAAGATTTTGCAGAAAAATTTGCTGCCGAACTCAGTGTACTCGATCAGTTGATCTTGTTGCCAATTTACCCGGCCCGCGAAGAGCCTTTGCCTGGCATTACAAGTGAATGGCTTTGTGAAATGAGTACGGCGAAAAATAAGAAAGTATGGCAAGTCAACGAGGTGCTTGAATTTGCCAAAACATTTAAAAAAGGCGTTTTGCTGACTATTGGTGCAGGAGATATCGACCGCTTAGTGGCACCGCTCTCCACTTATTTAAACGACAAAAGCTAGTTCAATGAAAAGATGGTTAAAAATTACGCTTTGGTTGTTGTTCACTATTTTGGTGGCCACTGTTTTTTTCTTTGCTGTAAAGGAAGAGAACAGCAAATTTTGCGCACACCTGATATCGCAATTCATGTTGAAGGTGAAAGCGCATTTCTCACCGAAGCGGAACTATTAGATCGCTTGAAAATTCGAAACTTATTTCGCCGACAAATGGCCGTGGGCGAACTCAAAATCCATACGATAGAACGCAATATTAAGGTCATGCCCGAGGTGAAAAAAGTCGAAGTCTACAAGCACATCGGCAACAAATGGGAAATCCAACTCGAATTGCGCAAACCAATCGCCAGAATTTTCAATCAGCAGGGTCAAAGCTATTACCTTGATCAAGACGGTTTTATGATGTACAGATCGGCGCTTCACACGGCCAGAGTCTTGGTTTTTTCCGGAGCCATCAACGATCCCTATAACCCTCGTCTCCACTGTAGTTTTATTAACAATGGTACTTTGAAAAGTTCTCAAAAAATAGATCAAATCTACCGTATTTCAAATTATGTTTGTAATGATCCACTAATGCACAAATTAATCGGTCAAATTCACCTTCAGAAAAATGGTGATTTTGTCCTAATTCCGTTGTTAGGAGATCAAAAAATCATCTTTGGAGCAGCGCCAAACTCTGAACTTGTCCAAGACAAATTCGAAAGACTCAAGCACTTCTACAAAGAGGCGCTACCGCACGAAGGTTGGAATAAATACAAAGAAATAAGTGTCAAATATGAAGGACAGATCGTTTGCAGAAAAAGATAAAGCGCCAGAAGTGAAGCGTACGCGTGTAGTGGTGGGTCTAGACATCGGGACCACTAAAATCGCTTGCTTTGTAGGTCGCAAGAATGAGCACAACAAAATCGAAATCATTGCCATGGGAAAAAGTGAATCCCTAGGCGTGATGAGAGGGGTGGTTTCAAATATCGAGCGAACTGTTCAATCTATCAATGCAGCTGTCGAAGCGACACAAAGCGCTGTTGATGGCAATCTTAAAATTAAAAATGTACACGTCGGTATTGCTGGGCAACACATCAAAAGCAAGCAACACCGTGGTATCTATACCCGCAGAACCGTTAACGGAGAAATCTCACAAGCCGACATCGACTCTTTCGTAGACGACATGTACCAATTGGTCATGAATCCGGGCGAAGAGATTATTACCGTTATTCCGCAAGAATACATCGTTGACGGCGAGCCAGAAATTAAAGATCCCATCGGTATGGGTGGCGTTCGTTTAGAGGCTAACTTCCACATTATCAGTGGGCAAGTAACCAACGTAACCAATATCACTCGCTGTATTGAGCGTTCAGGCCTTAGTGTCAAAGACATCATTTTAGAACCAATTGCATCTGCTGAGTCTGTACTTTCTGAAGAAGAAAAAGAAGCCGGAGTAGTATTGGTCGACATCGGTGGTGGTACTACAGATGTCGCAATTTTCCACGATGGCCTCATTCGCCACACAGCCGTTATTCCTTTTGGGGGCAACGTCATTACACAAGACATCAAAGAAGGCTGTCGCATTATGCAGCGCCAAGCAGAAATGCTCAAAGTGAAATTTGGTAGCGCATTAGCTTCTGAAAGCAAGGAAAACGAAGTCGTTTGTATTCCTGGGCTTAAAGGCCGCGAACCGAAAGAAATTACCCTTCGCAATTTGGCCAGCATCATTCAGGCGAGAATGGAAGAAATCATTGAATTAGTAAACCTCGAAATCAGAAATTCTGGTTACGAGAAAAAACTCATCGGTGGAATTGTTGTTACCGGCGGTGGTTCACAATTGAAGCACCTCACACAACTCATCGAATACCTCACTGGAATGGATGCCCGCATCGGCTATCCAACTGAGCACTTGGCCAACACCAATGACCTCGACAAATTAGCAAGCCCAATGTATGCAACCGGAATCGGTTTGGTACTCAAAGGTTTTGAAACCGTCGAAGCGGCTTTACCTTGGGAGCAAAGCAAGACAGAATCAGCTCAGGCTTCGGATGTCCAAGATGAAAAACACCAAGAAAAGATCATTACTCACTCGAACATAGAGCGTCGTGGAAAATTCTTCAATCGCATCCTAGATCCGCTCAAGAGTTTTTTCAACGATGAAGACGATCAAGATATTTAGCAAGCAACTAGAAAAGAAACCGAACAATGGAAATGGAATTTGACCTCCCTAAGCACGACAAACCACAAGCGCAATCGATCATCAAAGTTATTGGTGTAGGTGGCGGTGGATCAAACGCCGTGAATCACATGTACTTGCAAGGAATTGCAGGCGTTGACTTCATCGTTTGTAACACCGATTGCCAAGCGCTTGACATTTCTCCCGTACCCTTTAAAATTCAATTAGGCCCAAACCTAACTGAAGGTCGTGGAGCAGGTATGATCCCAGAAGTTGGGATGAACGCCGCGATGGAAAATATCCAAGAAATCCGTGAATTGTTGTCAAAAGACACCAAAATGGTTTTTGTCACGGCCGGAATGGGTGGTGGTACTGGTACGGGTGCTGCGCCTGTTATTGCTCAAGTGGCACGTGACCTCGGCATTTTAACGGTTGGTATCGTTACCGTGCCTTTCAATTTTGAAGGTCGCAAAAGACGCCAACAAGCTGAAGAAGGTCTAGAGCGCATGCGTCAGAATGTAGATACACTCCTCATCATCAACAATGAAAAATTGCGTGAGTTCGGACGCAATATGTCGTTGTCTGAGGCTTTCTCTCATGCCGATGACGTCTTAACGGTTGCTGCCAAAGGAATTGCCGAAGTCATTTCTGTTACTGGTTCTATCAATGTTGACTTCAACGATGTCAATACGGTTATGCGCAACTCTGGCCATGCCATCATGGGAAGCGCCATTGCTTCAGGTAAAGACCGCGCTATTCAAGCTGTACAAGCGGCCCTTAGCTCACCACTGCTCAACGACGACAACATCAGTGGAGCACGTTATGTCCTCTTGAACATCAGCTATGGTGACCAAGAAGTCATGATGGATGAAATCACTGAAATCACAGACTACATTCAAGAAGCTGCGGGTTCTACCGCTGATGTCATTTGGGGACACGCCAAAGACGCTTCTTTAGCAGACCAACTCAGCATCACCATTATTGCTACTGGTTTCTCTTCTTCATCTGTATCTACTTATGCGCAAGCACCAGAAAGAACAGTTGTGGTACTTGAAGAGGAGCAAAAACAAGAAATTGTGGCGCCACTGAGTTCACCTTTCGAACGCATAGCTACAGCACCAATTGCTGAGGTGACAAACGAGCCATTTATGAAAGAAGTGCAGGCGGAAGTTACGCCAAGTGCACCTATTTTTACTCCAACTCCAGTTGCTGAGCCTACAAAAACGACTTTCAATCTTTACGACGAGCCAGCAATTGAGCCTGTAGCTGAGGTTGAGCCTGCGCAAACACAAGCGGCCATGACTTGGGATGTTTTTGATGTGCAAACAGAGGCAACGCCTGCTGCTGCTTCCTACATCGAGCCAGTTCAGGCCTTTGAAGAAGCGCCAGTTGTTAAACATATTTTAGAAGACGAAGCCATTCAAAAAGTGAATCTTGAGGAGCCAAAAAGAACTTTAAGCCCTGAAGAGCAAATGCGCAAGGTGCAAGAACGTGTGGCTCGTATTCAAGAGTTTACTTCAAAACTAAAAAGACCTGAAGGCATCATTGAATTTGAAAATGAGCCTGCTTTTGTACGTCGCAATATCGCTTTGCAACAAACACAACCGAGTGCCACTGAGCAAGTTTCTCGTTTTGGAATTGCGCCAGATGCTAACGGAAACGCAGGTATCAGAAACAACAGTTTCCTTCACGATAACGTAGACTAATCATGAGTTTTACAGAACGCATTAATGCGGATATCAAAAGTGCAATGTTGGCTAAAGAAAAAGAAAAATTAGCCGCACTCAGAGACATCAAATCTAAGTTACTTCTTGAGGCAACCTCTGGAGGATCCTCAGAAGTATCTGAAGAAACAGCCATAAAAATTTGTGTTAAGTTGCACAAACAAAGAATGGAAACGCACGCGCTCTATATTGCCCAAAACCGCGAAGATCTTGCTGCAGAAGAATTGTATCAGGCACAAGTTATCGAACAGTACTTACCTCAAATGCTTACTGAAGCAGAATTGCGTACAGAAGTACTTGCTGCAAAGGAAAGCACTGGTGCTCAAGGGCCTCAAGACATGGGTAAACTCATGGGCGTACTTTCCGCTAAATTAGCTGGTAAAGCAGACGGCAAAGCCATTGCCGCAATGGTAAAAGAAGTATTGGCACAATAGCCATGAAGACCGAACTTGCCCAATTAATTTGCACTTTAAATCAACGTGGCTGGTCTCCGGCAACGTCAACCAATTATTCTTTCATCGACGAACACCAACAATGTTGGGTTTCTAGGTCAGGCGTCAACAAAGCACAATTTACCGAGCATGATTTCATGACCATTGATGCAAGTGGCATGGGTATTGGCGCTTATCATGGTGTAAAACCTTCTGATGAAACGCAAATCCATTTATGGATTTATCAAAACTTCCCTGAAGCAAAAGTTATTTTACACAGCCATTCCAAGTATCCGGTCCTTATTTCTCAGTACAACGAACACCATTTCAATGTTCAGGGTTATGAGTTGCAAAAAGGATTCAGAGGCTGCAAAACACATTTAGACAGCATTCAAATCCCAATCATCGACAACGAACAAGATATGCAATTACTTTGTGCTTCCTTGGATGAACGCAAAGCAGATATACTGCATCATTGTTTCATCATTGCTGGCCATGGCACCTATGCTTGGGGTGAAAATATTTTTGAAGCGCAAAGGCATCTAGAGACTTTGGATTACCTTTGTGAATGTGAATTTTTACTTTAAAAATGGCAATTTTATCAGTACCAAATTCAGGTCTTGAGCTCCGAGACCCTGCAGCAATTCGAAGCTTCCTCAACAATCTTGGTGTTTATTTCGATCAATGGCACTGCGCTATTGAATTCTCAGACGACGCCACTCAAGAGGAAATACTAGCTGCTTATGCAAAGGATCTCGATCCTTTTATGCAACAAGGTGGTTACCACACTGCCGATGTCATTTCTATTCATGCTGGCACTCCCAATTACGACACCATTCGGGCTAAATTTTTAGCCGAACACATTCATACCGAAGACGAAATTCGCTTTTTTGTCGATGGTCAAGGATTGTTTTGGTTCAATATTGAAGGTCATGAAATTTTCAATGTACTTTGTGAACGCGGTGATCTCATCAGTGTGCCAATGGGAACCAAGCATTGGTTTGATGCCGGCGCAGCCAATCCGTTTGTAAAAGCCATTCGCATTTTCACAGACATGTCCGGCTGGACACCACATTACACAGAAGCAGGCACCGAGCAAGCTTTTATTGAATTTAAATTTCCTAAACGTGGATAAGCAAATCAAATACGTACTTACTGATATTGAAGGAACAACAAGCTCAGTCAGCTTTGTATATGAGGTCCTTTTTCCATATTTCAGGGCGCATATTCAAGATTTGCCCAAACTTTCCTTGATCAACGAAGTCAAGCAAGCTTTTTCTGAGGTTATTGAAATCGTTGAGCAAGAGGAAAACAAGCACATTACAACCACTGAAGAAGTGCTCGATTATTTGCGTTTATGGAGTGAGCAAGACCGCAAGATTACACCGCTTAAAGCCCTGCAAGGTTTTATTTGGAAAAGTGCTTACGAAGCAGGCGATATCAAAGGCCATGTCTATGAAGATGTGCCGCCAGCACTCAATCAATGGCGCGCTAATGGCTTAAAATTGGGCGTATTTTCTTCAGGTTCTATTGCCGCTCAAAAATTACTTTTCCGTTACTCTGATTTTGGCGATCTCACGGCGCATTTTTCCAATCATTTTGATACCAATACGGGCTCCAAACAAGATGTAGAAACCTATACGGGCATAGCCACATTCCTGGGTTTGGAAGCACAAGAAATTTTATTTTTATCAGATGTTGTAGCTGAACTTGAAGCAGCTAAAGCAGCCGGATTCCAAACTATTCAATTATTAAGAGCAGGAACGCCAGCTGGATGGTCAAATACGGCCAATAGTTTTCTGGAAATTTAAGGCCAAACAATTTAAGCACGCATCAATTTTAAGACATAAAAAAAGCCGCTAGAAGCGGCTTTTCTTTTTTTGAGTTTATTTCTTAGTTGTTGGTTGGAGCACCTGCGTTGTTAACAGGCATTCCGCTTTCTGGAGCTGGGCCAACTTCACCTTTAATGCGAATCACTTTGTTTGGCTCGTTAATAGCGTTAGAAGTGATGGTTACGCTTTTGTTGATTGGGCCCGGACGGTTGGTGTCGTATTTTACACGAATTGTCCCTTTAGCACCTGGAGCGATTGGCTCTTTCGGCCATTCAGGTACGGTACAACCACAAGATCCTTTCGCGTTTGAAATGATCAAAGGTTCGTCACCTGTGTTCTTAAATTCGAAGCTGCAATAAGGCTCACCACCATATTTGATGTTGCCGTAGTCATGTACTTCTTTGTTAAATTCGATTTTTGCACCTTTTTCAATTTGTGCACTTACATTGTTCAAGCCAAGGATAGCCATGAAGACAACGCCTAAAGAAAGCAATAATTTTTTCATGTGTTTTCAGTTTTACTAATCGAAAGTTAAGCAGCAATTGTGGGACATAATCTTATTTAACACTTCATTAACATCTAGTCGCGCTTGAGCCAGCCTCGTTTCATGAAGTAGGCAAATAAGCCTACACCTATGCAGATCATCACGCCAACTACTGTATAATATCCATATGGATACTCGAGTTCAGGCATGTATTTAAAATTCATTCCATAGACGCCCACTATAAATGTGAGCGGAATAAAGATACTACTTACCACCGTTAAGACTTTCATGATTTCATTCATGCGCTGTCCTTGTGCGGCATAATAGAGGTTAGAAAGACTATCTAAAATTTGTTTATGAGCTTCAACATCTTCTAATAAACTTGTGCAGCTATTGCGTAGATTTTTAAAGTAATGTGTATTAGAGGGATCAATAAGTGGATGTTCCATTGTTTCTAGGCCAGCAAGTAAATCTTTGATAGGCTGAATCAATTTGCGCAACTCGATGAGCTCTCTTTTTTGCATTTCTATATCGCGAAGAAGCTCACCTTTCATGGCTGAATGAATACCCGCATCAATGATGTCAATCTGATCGGATACTTCTTCGGTTTTGACAAAGATTTCATCGATAAGGGCATCCAACAAGCGAAAAAGCAGAAAGTCGCTTTTTTGACTACGAATTTTTCCCTTTGACTTCTCGATGCGTTGCCTCACCTCTGAAAAATGTTGGCCTTGGTGTTCTTGAAAAGATAACAGAAAACTCTTGCCTACAATAAAAGAAAGCTTCTCTGAATCACTTGCAGAGCTAGAATTGTTCTTCAGGGTGTGTATCTGAAAAAAAAGATAATTGGGATACTCTTCAACTTTTGAACGTCTGAGTGGCAAGAAAATACTTTCTATACTCAGTTTATCAAGTTGAAGCTTTTGGCAAAGCAATTCTAAGGAATCACGGTCATTGAGGCTATGGAAATTGAGCCAATAAACATAATCAGGGTCAATGGCATTTGGTTCGAAGTCTGTGCATATTTGATGTACATCTTCATTGCGTATGGCAAAAAATTCTTGGCTATACTTATAGATCTGAGCGCTTTTCACTAGGGATGTGTTTGTGACGTTTCGGCAGAAATCCCGCAACTTTTACAAGCTGTTTTTTTGGCAAAGAAGTGCTGATAAAATCGGTAAACCAAATAAATCAGCGCGCCCAAACAAAGTAAAATTACCAGGATGTTTTGCATAGTGAAAAGTACAAAATTATCTTAAGATAGAAGTTGAAATACAGTGAAAGCCCCCAAGTAAGCAATAATGCCCATGAATGCCAGCTGAAGCAGCGGCCATTTCCAGGTTTTGGTTTCGCGTTTGACAACAGCGAGTGTGGCCATACACTGCATGGCAAAAACGTAGAAAATGAGCAAAGACATACCAGTAGCTAAGGTGTAGACAGGTTTGCCCGTTGGTGTTTTTTCTTCTTGAAGTCGGTTGATCAATCTTTCATTTGAACCGGCATCTCCTACGGCATAAATGGTTGCTAAAGAACCTACAAATACTTCTCTTGCGGCAAAAGAAGTCAGTAAAGAAATGCCAATTTTCCAGTCATAGCCAAGAGGTTGAATGAGTGGCTCTATGGTTTTGCCTAAATGCCCCATATAAGACCCCGAAAGGGCGGTGGCTGCATAAAGTTGTTCTTGTTTTTCGGGTTGCGCTTGGAGGTACTGCTCGCTTTTTTGTAGGGCTTGGAGCTCTTTTGATCGA
>JAURHO010000171.1 GCA_030833265.1 Crocinitomicaceae bacterium
GGTTCTGGGGTAATTCAAAGCCAGTTGTCCAATTGGTTCAGGCGCAACGAGTTGATAAACGCCTGCTTTTAATTTCTCAAGGGCAGCTGGTCCGCTTATATTGATTTGCACCAAGCCTTCAATTTTTCTGATCTGCGGAATGAACTCAAATTCTTTGGAGCGCAACTTAGGTGCGATATCTCCAGGAATAGTGGCCCTGATGCCAATTTGTGCATCCTGCCCAATAATGGCATAGAGTGGATAGCGTTGAGCAGCGAATTCACCACAGCGCAATAAAATGGTTGGGAACAAAGATTGTTGGGCTAAATTTCCAAATGAAGGATCTAGGGCTGCAGAAAACAGAAAAACTTGTTGTTTAGCCCGGAGTAGAAGCGCCTGCCCTGAGCGGAGGGTTAATAGCGGGAGGGCAACACTTTGTTGCTGACCTTTGACTTCGTAATGTTTGGCTACTATTGGCGTTTGGAGCCTCTCAATTTTCTTTTCAAAGACACCTTTGAAGAAAGGATCATCGTAGGCGATTTGCTGCAGTTGTAGGCCTGCATTGGTTGTAGGGCCAAGTTGGGGTAGGCTAAGTGCGTTCAGCAAGGTGTTGTATGAGTTGCGGTCTATTTGCGCACCAGGAATTATCAAGAGTTTTTGACCATTTTGAACAGCTGTAATTAGGTCAGTTTGCAAACCGCTTGAAATTTCATCTAGGCCATTGAGAACAATTAAGTCTGTATTGTTGAGTTTTTCCGAGTTTACTGCACCCGGGTCAAGTTGTGTAACTAGATAACGCGGTTCAACGGCAAAGGCAGCGGCAACACGTTTACTTGAATTGTTGTTTTCAATGAGGCATACGCGCGTTGCACTCGCTACTTCGTAGGCAAAATGCCAAGTGTCGTCAAAATGAATTTGAGCGTCAGTGACGCTGATGCTTCCTTTGACAGCGCCTTTGTTTTTTTCCGTGAAGGGGAAGCTCACTACTTTGCGCTGGTTTTTGCCGATTTTTAAGAACATGGTGCGCTTGGTTTTGCCCAGTACCAAATTTACTTCTAGGTTATTTTGTTCTTGGGTGCCAGTATGCCTGATGCGCGCAAATAATTCTTGATTGGAATTGTATTGCTGTGTGGGGTTGCCAAACCAAATGCTGTCAATGTAAATATTGTTGGGTTTTTGCCCCGCCATTTGGAACAAATAAAAAGGGTCTTGAAGCCTATCTTTCTGAGTGCTTAGTTGGGCATTTTGTTTTTGAAAATCAGAGATAAAAATGCGCTGAACTGAACTTAACTTTTCATGAAGGGCTTCGTGCTGTTCAATCTGCCGTGTTTGCCATTGTACGATATCATTGAGGCTTCTTGGGAGCGCAAAGGGCTCGAGTTGGTCGAGGTAGCGCAGTGCTTCGGCCTTCGTGACAAAAAATTGTTCGGCACTATTGAGGTGGTTGCTGCAAATCAATACCCGCGTATTGGGCTCAATTTGAACCAAAACACGTTTGGCCAATTCCCGACCTTCTGAAAGCAGGGTGCCTTCAGTGCCGAGTGCAGTCATCGAATAAGAATTATCGAGGTAAATGATCACCGCATTTTTACCACTTTTTTGTGAGCTTGCATTCGGGATAAAAGGATTTGCAAAGGCGACGATTATTGCACTGAGTGCTAAAATTCTGGCTGCGAGAATCAGGTAATGCTTGAGTTTGCGCGTACTTTGCTCTTGTTTTTCTAGAAACTGAATAAAACGCAAGGATGAAAAAAAGAGCGTTTTTCGTTTTCTAAAATGAAAGAGATGTATGAGAATAGGAATGAGTACTAAGAAGAGCAGCCATAAGCGTTCGGGGTGTACAAATTCCATATTTCAAAGTTAGTAAAAAAGCAAAACCTAGGTATAAAAAAACTGCCCGACTTGCGGGCAGTTCAAAGATCAAAAATTCCTATTAGTTCTTTAAAGCATCGAGGCGCTTCTTGTATTCTTGCGCTTTGTCGATCTTACCTAATTTCATGTTCGTTTTGTAAAGGATATCGAGAATTGCTTTGTCATTTTCATTTTGGCTCGCATATTTTTCTAGTGGAACCAAAGCTTGCTGGAAAAGATCCATGGCTTCTTTTTCAACAAGCGCTGTTTTTGGGTCTTTGTAGTCCATCTCAATTGTTTTATTGCGTTTTTCAACGGCAAGATTGTAGAGGTGAGCACCAAGCTGATAAAGCGCTTCGTTGTAGTTTGGGTCAATTTCGATGGCTTTTTGAAGTGCAGCGGTTGCTTTGTCATTTTCTTTTTTGTCCATGTAACTGGTACCTAATACATAGTAAAGCTGCTTATTGGATGGGTCAATAGCAAGTGCTTTGTTGATGTAAGTTTCGGTAGCGGCAACATCGCCTTTTTGAAGGTTGATATTGACAATGCTGATTAGGATGTCGATGTTTTGTGGCATGGCATCTGACATTGAAGTAGCAAAAGCCAAAGCTTCGTCGTATTTCTTGGCAGCTAGGAAATCTTCAACGGCATAATTAACAGCTAAAGAAGTGTTTACTTCAGCATCTTTGAAAGTTTCACCGAGGTAGCTTTTTACCTCGCTAGCCTTGAGAAAAGCTTTTGCAGCATCAGTATATTTCTTGTCGTTATAGGCAGTAATACCTAAATTGAAAAGTAATTCTACGCGCATATTGATGAAAGTCTCGGCGTCTGCTTTGTAGGTTTTCTTAGGATCATCAAGTACCTTTTTAAAGCTGGCAACAGAAATAGCTTTCCATTCTTTGGTGGTGTTAGCGTCTGTAGGGCCGTTGTAGTTTTCTTTGAGCGCTTTTAAATCATTGGCTTCATTTAAAGCATAATAAATCTCAGCACGATACAAATGCATCTTGAAATCTTCGGCAGTTTCAGGGTTAACAGCAGCAAGGTCGATGAAATTTTTGGCGTCTGTAACCGTTTTTAAATTGGCGTCAACATCTCCTGTTGGGTTGTATTTTCTCATGAGAAGAATGGCGTCTGTGACATTCTTTTTTTGAGCAAAAGTGGTGGTGCTTACTGCAAGCGCCAAACCAATAAAGAGCAATTGTTTTTTCATGATCAGTATTTATTCAGTTTCTGTTGCGTCGTTTTCAATATTCGTGCCAGCATCTGTGGCATCAGTAGGAGTTAAAACTTCGCCATTTTCCATAAATTCTTCATCTTCATCTTCTGAACGAGGAACGCGTGCAATAGCTGCGATTTCAGCGTTAGACTTGAGGTTGATGAGTTTGACACCTTGTGCAGCGCGGCCCATTGTTCTGATGGTGTCTACGTGCATACGAATGGTAACGCCTGATTTGGTAATGATCATGAGGTCGTCTTCGTCAAATACATTTTGAATAGAAAGGAGTTTACCTGTTTTGTCGGTGATGTTGAGTGTTTTCACACCTTTTCCACCGCGGTTAGTGATGCGGTAAACTGGTTCTTGATCTTCTGGGTCATTGAGGAAGGTACGTTTGCCGTAGCCTTTTTCAGAAACCACTAAAATAGTAGAGAAGATGTCTTCGACGCAGATCATACCAATGACACAATCTGTGGCTGAAGTAAGAGTAACCCCACGAACACCGGAAGCGTTTCGACCCATTGGACGCACGGTTGCTTCGTTGAAACGAATGGCACGACCTTCAGAAGTGGCCAACACGATCTCGTTGCTGCCGTTGGTGAGTTTAGCTTCGAGTAATTCGTCGTTCTCACGGATGCCGATGGCATTGATACCATTGCTGCGTGGTCTTGAATAGGCTTCTAAAGAAGTTTTCTTGATCACACCTTGCTTCGAACACATAACAATGAAGTTATTATCGAGGTATTCTTTATCGGTGAGATCCTGAACTTTTACATATGTTTTAACCTTATCATCCTGAGGGATATTGATCAGGTT
>JAURHO010000172.1 GCA_030833265.1 Crocinitomicaceae bacterium
TTATCCAATA
This sequence comes from Crocinitomicaceae bacterium, assembly GCA_030833265.1. Lineage (GTDB taxonomy): Bacteria > Bacteroidota > Bacteroidia > Flavobacteriales_D > Crocinitomicaceae > UBA952. The sequence continues at coordinate 11 of JAURHO010000172.1, forward strand.
CGCACTTCTCTAGAGACCTCGAACTCAGACCACCAGACTTATTTATTTTCTCGGTCGGTACCAATGACGCGCATTGTAGTTATGAAGCATTTAATCCATTGGTTTACAAAGCCAATCTGGAAAAATTACTCCTTCAAATTTTAGCAATCAATCCGAATTGCGCTATTTTACTGACGGTACCCAATGACGATTATTACATGAAAAAGTACCCCAATAAAAATACCGAAAGACAACGTGAGGTGATCATGCAATTAGCGGCTCAGTATCAAATGGCTGTTTGGGATTTTTATGGCATAATGGGTGAATTGGGTTCGTCTAAAACTTGGAAAAACGCAGGTCTTATGCAAGCAGATTACGTGCACTTTACGGGCACGGGCTATCATTTAAAAGGCAATTTATTAATTGAGGCTTTCAAGAAGAACTTGGCCATATTTCAAACTAAGCCTAACTGAATATGAATCGTTTACAAGAATTATTTTCATTTCAACAGCAAGAGAGCCTGCTTTTTACTCGCCTTGATTTCTGGCTATTTTTTATGCTCGTTATGGTTGTCTTTATGTTCATTCATAAAAAGTACATGCTGCGCAGTATCTTTTTGACAGCCGTGAGCTTATTTTTTTATTTCAAGACGTCGGGCAATTTCGTCTTGCTTTTGGGCCTGATGCTGTTGCTAAATTATAGTTTGGGCTTGCTTGTAGATCGCGCAAGTAAGGCTTCGCGGCAAACATTTTGGCTGACGCTTGGAGTGGTACTCAATTTAGCAGGGCTCGCTTATTTCAAATACGCCTATTTTTTTACTGAAGCCTTCAATGCGCAGTTTGGCACCGATTTCAATGTGGTCAATCAGTTTGCGGTATGGGGAAATGAACTATTTGGAAAAGGTAGTTTTGTCGATAAAATTCTGATTCCAATTGGCGTTTCGTTCTTCACCTTTCACAACATTTCCTACTTGGTAGACATTTCCCGAAAGGAAATCAAGGCAGCTCGAAACTTTTTTGATTACGCACTTTATGTAACCTATTTTCCGCACCTGATTGCCGGCCCGATTGTTCGTGCCCGAGATTTTCTACCGCAGGTCAACGCACCTTATCAACTTAGCAAATACGATTTTTCGTGGTCGCTTTGGATGATCGGAAAGGGTTTGTTGAAAAAGCTAGTTTTTGCAGATTACATTGCTGTTCAGTTTATTGACAAGGTGCTTGACGCCCCAGAAACGTATCCTGGATTTGTTGGGCTGATTGCCATGTTCGCCTACTCGTTGCAAATTTATGCAGACTTCTCGGGGTATACCGATATGGCGATAGGTGTTTCCAAACTGATGGGCTTTACCTTACTCGAAAATTTTAATTCGCCTTACAAATCGGTGTCTGTTGCCGATTTCTGGCGTCGCTGGCATAAATCTTTAGGGTCTTGGCTGCGCGATTACCTCTACATTCCGCTTGGCGGAAACCAAAAAGGCTCCATTGCTACGGGGATCATGACCGCTGTCATTTTAGGATTTCTGTATTTCATTACCGGTTGGGTAGAGCTTTGGTACACCTATGGAATTCTTCTTGTGGTTTATTTGTTGCTTTGGCAATTTTGGAAGGCGTTTCGCAACTTTGCTGTTAGAGACTTGAATTTGCTCATCACCATGGTTGTGGGGGGCTTGTGGCATGGTGCGAGTCAAAATTTTGTGGTTTGGGGCGCCATGAATGGTTTGGCGTTAGTGTTTTACAACTACTGGAAAAAAATCAGCCCGTATGAAAAAAGTAATTTGTGGTTGATTAGGGCTTGGCGCATATTTTTAACGCTCAGCTTCATCACTTTTACCCGAATATGGTTCCGTCTTCCTGAGGCAGATCAACCCATGATATTCCTTCAGCACCTCATGCAACATTTTGATTGGAAATTAGAAACTTGGTTTGTTGTTTGGAATACGTATCAGGTTGTTTTTTACCTTCTCATATTAGGATTCTTGACGCATTGGTTGCCACAAAATTGGAAAGACAAAACGGTTCAATTTTACGCGAAATGGCCCATGTTTTTACAAGCATTGAGCTTTGCACTTGCCGTATTTATCATCTATCAGGCTGTTTCGGATAGTTTCAAAGCCTTTGTTTACTTCCAGTTTTAAATAGTTGCCCAAAAACTTGACAGAGGGGGTCTCGATGTTGTATCTTTGCAAACCCTTTTTGTACGGGATCTTAAAACTTGGCTTATGAGCAAAATGAAATTGTCAGATTTTGACTTCAACCTTCCAGAAGAATTAATCGCAAACTATCCTCAAGAAAACCGCGACGAATGTCGTTTAATGGTGGTTCACCGTGACACCGGCCTTATTGAGCACAAAATGTTTCGCGATGTACTAGACTACTTCGATGAAGGCGATGTCATGATCATGAACAACACCAAAGTTTTCCCTGCTCGCATGTATGGCAACAAAGAGAAAACCGGTGCAAAAATTGAAGTTTTCTTATTGCGCGAACTCAACCGCGAAAGCCTTCTTTGGGATGTCCTAGTAGATCCAGCTCGTAAAATCCGTATCGGTAACAAACTCTATTTCGGTGAAGACGACTCCCTTGTTGCTGAGGTCATTGACAACACGACATCTAGAGGTCGCACATTGCGTTTCCTCTTTGATGGCCCTTACGAAGAATTCAAAGCAAAAATTACTGAACTTGGTGAAACACCACTTCCAAAATACATCAAACGCGATGTAGAACCAGAAGACGAAGAGCGTTACCAAACCGTTTTTGCCAAAGTTGAAGGTGCAGTAGCTGCACCAACTGCTGGCTTGCACTTTTCAAAACAATTGCTCAAGCGTTTAGAACTCAAAGGCATCAACTTTGCTGAAATCACGCTTCATGTTGGTCTAGGTACTTTCCGCTCTGTAGAAGTGGAAGACCTCACCAAACACAAAATGGATTCAGAACAGGCGATAATCTCTGAAAAAGCAGCTGATATTGTCAATGATGCAAAGCGCAACAAACGAAGAGTTTGTGCTGTTGGCACCACTTCTATGCGTTCAATAGAAACTTCAGTTTCTACAGATGGTTTTCTTAAACCTTACGACGGCTGGACCAACAAATTCATTTTCCCGCCCTATGAGTTCAGTATCGCAGATAGCCTCATCACAAACTTTCATACACCATTGTCAACGCTGCTCATGATGATTTCTGCCTTTATGGGTCACGAGCTCATGCACAAAGCATATGAGGAAGCGGTAAGAGAAAAATACCAATTTTACTCTTACGGTGATGCCATGTTGATTCTCTAATGGAGCTTCACAGAGGCCTAAATACTTTTCCTAAAAACACAGGTGCGGTTATTACAATCGGCACCTTTGATGGCCTACACATTGGGCATCAAACGATTCTTGATTCTGTTTGCCAAGTTGCCAAAGAAAAGGGCTTGCCTTCCGTGTTGCTTACTTTTTTCCCACATCCAAGAAAAGTACTCTTTCCGGATCAACCTTTGGCGCTGATCCAAACCCAAGAAGAAAAACTGGCAAAACTTGAGGAATTAGGGATAGACCACGTCGTAATTTTAGAGTTTTCCGAAGCTTTTGCAAAACTCAGTGCAGCCGAGTTTGTACAAGAGGTCTTGATTGACGGCTTGGCAGCCCACACGGTTATTATTGGCTATGACCATCAGTTTGGTCATGACCGTCAAGGTAATCTCGAATTTTTGCGTAGCTATGAAGCCAACGGATATTTCAAAGTTCAGGAAATACCAGCTGCACAAATCGATGAGGTTTATGTCAGTTCTTCAAAAATTCGAACGGCCATCCAAGCGGGTCAAATTGAGCTTGCTCATGCTTACTTAGGCAAACCTTTTCAG
>JAURHO010000173.1 GCA_030833265.1 Crocinitomicaceae bacterium
AGACTTTATCGATGCCGCGAGTGGCACAATATTGGAAAGCGAAAACAGCGCTGCTGTTGAAAGTGAATACGCCTTTCATAGTCATTGGCACAATGTTCTAACAGACACAACGGTTGTTACCGTAAAGGTCACTGTTAATTTGGATAAAAATGGTGCAAAAAGCACCGCAGAGCGACAAGTTGTTTGTCTGCCGCAATAATAAAAAAGGGGGCCGAGGCCCCCTTTCACTTTATAGTAAAGTTCAATTATGCTTTAGAGTCTGATTTCGCTAATGCGTAGATCACTAAACCGAAGCCAATTTTATTGATGGCATCACCAATGTTGTAAACAACATCCATCCAAGGGTTTGGATCTGAACTACCGAAAGCTCCGAAGAGACCTCCTGGTGTACCAATGATGTAACCCAATGGATAAATTGCCCATCCTACCAATACAAACCAAGCCAAGATTCTTGTAGCTTTTGCTACAGCTGGGCCAGCTGATTCTGCGAGTTTTGCAACTTCGCCAAACCAGATAAGGTAAGCAATGTAGAAATAAGCAGCTCCTGAAAGCACACCCCACATTACGCTGTTGCCGCGATCTACTGCCTCACCAAAGTAGCCTGTAACGAGCATCACTACAGAAGCCATGATTAACTTCCAAAGTAAACTTGTTTTCGCACCTGCCTTTTTAGTGATCAAGTAGAACTCAACACACATCAACGGAACGGTTAACATCCAGTCAACGTAACGGAAGAATGTTGGCGATGTTTGCGTTTCTGTGAAGTAGTCACGCATGTAGTAATAATGAACTGCAGCAATAAAAGTGATGATTCCGGAAACCAAAATTGAGGTTTTCCATTTGTCTTCCATGTTGCGCATTTCCATAAAGAAAAACGCTGCTGCGGCCATCATAGCCATCGTCCCTATGAAAAAGGTAAACGCTGTGTAAGTGTACACGTCACCTTTTTCAAAAAGTTCTTGCACCTTAAGTGCACTTGTTAAAGAAAAAAACATAGTATATAGGTTTAGTTTTCCCTACTCTTTTGAGGCTTTTCGGGAACCGCCTGTAATTTATTGAATAACAATGATATATATTTTTTGTTTAACATCATGTTATTTTTATTCAACAAAATACTGTTGCGGCCTATAATTATGTTAATTTATTGATTAATAAAAACTTAGAGAAGTGAATGGCAGCCTCATCTGTAGGCCGCTCATCTTTTTTATTTGATCGTATTTTTGATAATATAAAATCAATTCAGGAGGGACTTGATTTTTGACTTTTGCCGACTCATGATCTAATTCTTCATCCAATATTTCGATCAAATTATCAATGGTAGTTTTATCTTTTTTAGGGTAATAAACTACTGAAGATAAACCAACGTCATTTTTAGCCACTTGAATTGCGGCAAAAAGACCTCCGATTTCATCAACCAAGCCCATACGCTTAGCACTAACGCCCGTCCAGACGCGTCCTCTTGCAACTTTATGCACTTGAGTCTTAGAAAGCTTCCTGCCCTTAGCAACACGATTTAAGAACAATTCATAAATCTCATCAATTTCAGCTTGCATCATACCGTATTCTTCAGGGCTGAGCGGCCTTAGAAGCGACAAGCCACCATGTCGGTGTGTCCTGACCTCATCCGTTGTGATCCCTATTTTATTTTTAAGGAAAGTTCCTGTATTCGGAATGACACCAAACACGCCAATAGAACCAGTAATTGTTGCTGCTTGCGCAAAGATTTTCTTGGCGGGTGTGGCGATATAATACCCTCCTGAAGCTGCGTAATCACCCATGGAGACATAGAGCGGTTTCTTTTGGGCTGTGAGTGAAACTTCTTTCCAAATTTCTTCACTAGCCAAAGCGGAACCACCTGGGCTATTGATGCGCAATACGACTGCTTTAACGTCATTGTCGGACCTTACTGTTCTGAGTATTTTACCAAGTTCTTGGGCACTCAGACCTTCACCTTCTGAAACCACATCGCCTTCTGCTAAAATCACAGCAACATGTTTTTTTTGCTTGGCTAAGAGCTGTTCCTTGTAATAGGTGTCTCGCATGTATTTGCCAAAGGATTGCAAACGCAAGGCAGCGCTTTGCTCTAGTCCTACTTTCTTTTTGAGAAAAGCCAATACTTCGTGGCGGTAATACACTTTGTCGATAAGTTTGTGATCAAAGGCATGCTGTAGTTTGCGCACAGCCAAGGCATTGGCCAAAGAATCGAGTAAAAGTGTATCTAACGAGCGGCTTTTAGCGATCTCGTTTCTGGTGGAATTCCAGATATCTTGAAGCAGGGCAGTCATTTGAAGCCTGCTTGAGTCACTCATTTCTGATCTATAGAAGGGCTCAACTGCGCTTTTAAAATCGTTTTCTTTACCGCGTACCACCATGACTCCTATTTCGAGCTCATCCAGTAAGTTTTTAAAAAACAAACTTTCTGCATGTAAGCCTGTCAATAGAAAGGTTGAGCCTCCCATACCAAGCAAATTGTCTGCTACGCTACTGACGTAGTAGTCGGTATAGGATATTTGCTCACCAGATAAATAAGCCACAACAAACTTACCGTTGCGCTTAAACCTAACAAGTGCATCTCTGAGTTCCTTGGCGCTAGCCATTCCCATTTCAGGGCTTTTCATTTCCAAAAATACGCCTCTTATTTTGCGATCATTTGCTGCTTGTTCTAGGCCAATAAGAATCTCAGGAATACCTGAAGAACGCGCTACTTTTAGCGCAGCCGCATCGATAGACTGGCCGCTTTTATCGGCAATGACGCCCTCTAAACGCAAGTGCAAAATGGTTTTGTCTTGAATCGCTAGCGGCTCGGGGTTAAAATCTCCGAAAGAGCCAATGATACCGCCAAGTATCAAAAAGAAAAAGACCATCCCCACCAAACCTGCAACAAAAACAGCGAGGAAACTTGGCCAGAATAATTTGGAGAAAGAAATCCGATTTTCAGACATATTTAGGAATTAAGTAAGGTGTGTAAGCTGAGTCTGTTGACAATATTGATGCGCAAACTAAAGCGAATGTTCTGAGCGTAATTGGTAAATAATTGACCTGTATAATAGCTATTGCCATAAATCAATGGGAAATAAATTCCGAATACCTTACCCATGCGAATCGCTAAACCAGCGTTGTAAAAATGATCTATTGATTGAGTTGGTTCAAGAATACCACTTGAAGGTGCTAATCCGAAATCGGCAAATACGCCAAAAATATTTGGCTTGATTGGCAACTGCGCATAAAGTGTAGCGGTAGTCAACCAATGGCTATTGCTACCCGCGGTGTTAGCTGTATGAAACTGCCCATGGCGATCCATGCGTTGCTGAGACCAAATACCACTTACATCTGAACGCCCAAAATTGTAATCTTCTAAGAATAAATCTTGGGCTCCTCTTAACCCATTAATAGACCAGAGTATGCGATCGTCATAAGGTGTAACAATTGGCAATAACGATTGATACTGTAAGGTATAACCACCGAACACATTGACTTCAATTTTGCGGTCAATTGCACCCATGCGATAATTAAAAGTATGATTCAAATTGGTCCAGATACGAGAAACGCTTTGAAGCTCATTTTTTGCATTAAAATACTCGTAGCGGCTCGTCCAACTCAAGAGGTAGTCTGGCTTTTTGTAATTCATCATGTATTGCGCAAAGAATCCGTGTTCATGTGTATGCGGACTTAATCCATTTTGATTGATGCGGAACAGACCTTGCAATAAAATCTCATGGTGAAGAGGTTTTCTTACGGTTCTGGATCCAAGATTGAAATGTACGTAAGGTGAAACGGCAAAATAACTACTATTATTTACTTCTCTATTTAAGCCAAATGATTTGACGGAAG
>JAURHO010000174.1 GCA_030833265.1 Crocinitomicaceae bacterium
GGCTGTGGAGAAACGATTCGGATCAAACGGCAAGCCGACCAAAACGATTGAGTGGCTGACAGATAACGGCAGCTGCTACACGGCCGCAGAGACAAGAAGCTTTGCAAAGCAACTAGGTTTAAAGCCTGTAACGACGCCCGTGACTAGCCCTCAAAGTAACGGTATGGCCGAGAGCTTTGTGAAGACGCTAAAGCGGGACTATGCCAAATTGGCTAACAGGCCAGATTCAAAAACCGTGATGGCCCAACTGAAAGATTGGTTCGATGACTACAATTCGTATCACCCGCACAGCGCACTTGGCTACTTGCCGCCAACGCTGTTCAGGGAGAAAAGATCGGTAACTTAAACATACCGGCGGTACTGGAATACAGGGTCAAGACCAAGGACAGGTACATGGACCTTGTGAATCGTTTATTCCAACCTTGGAAATAAAGGGCTAAATGAAAAAAAATTAATCGAGAAAAAGCGCTGATAAATCAACGCTTTTTAGAATGGTTCATCTATTTAGACAGTTTTTTAAGCTGTAATTAAATTAAGTAATCTTTTCTTAGTCTAATTCGATTTAGAAAATTTCATAACTTGCAGCTTAAATTCGGGCTGCTTGCTGGCACTGACGAACCCTTCTAATTCTTGCGCTAGATGAGTTTCAAGATCGTGATTTTGAGAGGATCGAAGTAAATGCTTGATGTTTTTTAATGACTGATTCGGTAAACCAAGCCACTTATTTGCAACTTCATTAACATTTTCATTCAATTCAATAGTTGTCGTAATTTGATTTGCCAGCCCCCAGTTCAAAGCCTGCTCCGCTTTAAGTGAGGATGTCAGTGTAAACATCTCAAAGGCTCTCAATGGATTGACCATCCTGGGTAATAGCCAAGAGGTGCCCCCATCAGGGCTTCCGCCTAATTTTGCATAGGCCATGCTGATACTTGCATCTTGACTCAAGATGACATGGTCTGCACACCAAATCAAGCCCAATGCGCCTCCAGCTGAAGCGCCTTGAACACCCACCACAATTGCGGCATCCAAGTTCCGCAATTTATTGATCGCGTTATTGAAATAGCCGATTGCAGTTCGAAGCCATGTTTCTATATTGTCTTTTGATATGGCTTCTGAAAATTCATTGATATCACCACCCACACTAAAGTTGGGACTGTCTGCAATGATGCTCAAAACCTTGGGCTGTTTCTTTTGGAGGAATGTCGCTGCTTCAGAAAGACCAGACAATTCATCTAAGCCCAAGGCATTGTGACGTTGTGGTCGTTTTAGAATCAACTGTGCATGACTATGGCTTGGCCAATTCACTAGAACAGTACCTGCTTCGTTGACGTATGTATCCGAGTTGAGGTTCATTGTTTTATCTCACTTCGCTTTTGGACGGTCATTTCCCGTTGGCATTTCCGGATGATCAGACAATTTAGGCATGCTTAATGGCGTAAGAAGCTCTAAGTTTTTAATGTAGCTTTCGTAAGATATCAGCATTTCTTTGCGAGCGTCTTCTCCGAGATAAGGAACTGCATAACCGACGAAGGGGGGAAGTACAGTCATGCCAGTAAATCCAAGGACCCCTCGTAAAAGAGGCATGAGTAAATGATTGATTTCTCCGTTGATCCCATTCGGTCCAAAAGCAACCTCAGGGGCTCCTGTCGTTGTACAGACCAAAGCTCTTTTGCCACGAAATTTTCCCAGTTCAAACTGTGCGCTTCTGCCGTAAACGACGCCCGAAATAAAGACTCGATCTACCCATCCTTTTAGGATAGCGGGCATTCCAAACCACCATAAAGGGAACTGCAAAATTAAAAGATCCGCTTTTTGCAATGATTCAAGTTGCTGCGCAATCAAGGGAATCAATGTGCCATTTTTAGCTGCATGCCGCTGCTCTAATGAAAGATTAAGAATCTCTGGATTTTGGCTCTCAGTGAAATCACCACGGCCAGCCACAGGGTTAAAGTTCATGGCGTAAAGGTCAGAAACTTCCACGGCATAACCCTGAGCTTGAAGTGCCTTAATGGCAACATCACGGAGAGCTGCATTGAATGCTTGAGGCTCTGGGTGAGCGTAAACCAGAAGTGCTTGCATAGCATTAAGGCAGTTGATTAACCGCGCAATAGCTCTTCACTGATAATTATTTTTCGAACTTCAGTTGTGCCAGCGCCAATTTCCAAAAGTTTGATTGATCTGTAGAGTCTGTTGATTTCTGACTCCCAAATATAACCAGTGCCACCGTGGATTTGAACTGCCTCGTTGAGAACTTTGTTCATTGTCTCTGCGGTATACATCACTGAAGCAGCTGTGATTTTATGGATACTGCCTCGTCCACCTCCGCCTATTTCCAAGTCGTTTGCAGCTCGAAGCGCTTGGTATGTAAATAATCGCATAGATTCAACCCAAACATACATGTCAGCCAACTTGGATCGAATCATTTGAAAATCAGAAATCGGTTTGCCAAATTGAACCCTTGTTCGAGCGTAATCCAGTGACAACTCTAGGGCCCGTTCTGCAATGCCTAAACAAATGGGAGAAATCATGGCCCTTTCTAAATCAAGGCCACTCATGACAATTTTTACCCCTTCGTCAACATTTCCAATCAAGTTTCTTGCTGGGACTCGGCAGTTTTCAAATAACAGCTCTCCAGTTTGGCTTCCACGGAACCCCATTTTCTGAAGCTTTTGTGCCACCTTAAAGCCTGGCATGTTTTTTTCCACTATAAAAGCGGATATTCCTTTGGCTCCTTTGGTCTTTTCAGTTTTGGCATAGACCAGAAGAACGTCTGCTACAGGGCCGTTAGTGATGTAAATCTTGGTTCCATTGAGTAAGTAGTCATTGCCATCGCGTGTGGCTGTTGTTGACATTGAACCTAATGCATCTGAGCCAGCCCCTGGTTCAGTCAGGCCCAGAGCACCTACGGTTCGACCACTGATCAAACCAGGCAAATAACGTGCGCGCTGTTCCTCATTTGCATTTCGGTAAATGTTGTAGAGGCATAAATTTTCATGCGCTACCCAGCTTAAGGCCAGGGCGTGATTCCATCTTGAGAAAGCCTGTAGCACCAAACCACTGGTGAACAAATCCATACCTGCGCCGCCGTGACTTTCAGGAATTGGAATTCCAAAATAGCCTGTGTCACCCATGGTTGCAAATACATGCTCAGGCCACCATTCGTCATCGTCCATCTTCTGCGCAAGTGGGTGCATCTGCTCACGCGCAAAACGATCTGCTTGGTCAAGAGTTGTCTGTTCATCTTGAGAGAGTCCAGAAAAGCGAAGATCAATGGCGTTGGTTGGAGTCATAAAAGGCTTTCTAATGGGTGGTGATATTTTGCGATAAAGAAAATTGGGCGCAACTCAAAATAATGTAAAACAAACTTTTTTTTCTTGCAATTAATGAATGACCCTTTAGGGAAAACACTTAAGTATTGAAAAAAATATCATAATAAACAATGACTTAATTGATGTTTCATCATTTCTCTACCATTTTTCTTGAAGTTTATTTATTTGAGTCAGGGTCATATTTCGTTGACAGATTTCGAAGCGGCTTTCAAAATCACAGTCATGAATGTGAATCAACTATGCTGACCATCACCAACCTTCAGGTCGTATATGACCGCGCAGTCGAAGCGCTGCGAGATGTTTCTCTACAGGTTCGTCCCGGACAAATCGTTGCATTGCTGGGTAGCAATGGTGCAGGCAAGTCCACTGTTCTCAAATCCATTTGTGGTGTTCTCTATCCTGAGGATGGCGAAATCATGGGGGGAAGCATTTTTCACGAAGGCGTTTCCTTGGTGCAATTTGCACCGCATGAGATTGTCAG
>JAURHO010000175.1 GCA_030833265.1 Crocinitomicaceae bacterium
AAATAGGCCCGAGGATCAACAGGTTGGCCAAACGTAGGAAAGAGGGTAAGTAGACCCAAGAAATATTGGGTGTGACCTCCCAAAATTCGAACACCCAAAGGTTGGCCAAATGGGTAGACATGTACACCAAAGAGCCGACCAGCATGAGCACGGCTTTCTCAACAGAGATCGAATAAAAACGGGAGATTTGCATTGCTCAATTATCTGAGTGAAGAGGCAAGTGTCAACCTTGCGTGTCAGTGCTTGCTGTAGACAAAGCGTCGGAAACGTTTGGTGCAAAAAAGCAACTCTTGCCAGCTTGGGACGGGTGATGTTGTGATCCCAAAGCCATGCGAGGACGCTGCTGGCGGGCAACGATAGTGATACAATTTAGCGATGGCCCGGTAGCTCAGTCGGTAGAGCAGAGGATTGAAAATCCTTGTGTCGGTGGTTCGATTCCGCCCCAGGCCACCAAAATTATTTAATTTAAAAAAGCACTGGGACCAATGCTGACGTGCTTGTATCTTTTAGTTGATACGGTGGTAGCTTGCAATTTACTTGAGTTGCATTTCAGTAGTACTTGAAAGTACATGGCTGTTACTTAATGATTGAGTGGCATCAATTAGTTATCATTGGTTAGGTGCTTATGCAGTTGAATGTAGTTTCCAAGCAAGTTTGATTTAATAACACTTACTTCAAAAGTGTTGAAAATTAAATGTCTACTTGTATATTGGTTTTGAAAATAGCCTTAAACAATACTCATCCCTTTGACTTCGATGAGATTGGTAACAAGCTATTTAGAGTCTCTTCTGTAAGCGCATTGGTTAATTACCACAGTTTGGCGCTAATTGAGAATGTAAGCCTGCTGGTCGCTATGCAGGATTCTTACGGTCTGAAATATAAATCTGATGAGGGGATGAATATCGACAAGGACAGCGTTATCAAGTCAAACTACTGCACATTGAACAGGCGTGCGAAAAATACGGATCAACCGAATATGGCCAAATTGGGAGAAATGCTGAAAGAGGCTGATTTCAATTTCGGGAAAAATAGCCACCGTTCAGCATAAATAGATAATGATTTTTATTGCTATAGGTAGGTTGACTCAGTTTGCACTGTTATTGCTTACGCTTCGGGCAGCAACAGAGTTCTTAACGCCGATTGAGATGGGGAAGGTATCAATTGTCACTGCAACGGTGGCATTGTTCTCGTTGTTGTTTATCAACCCAGTAGGTATGTTCATGAATCGGCGCATGCATGCATGGGAAGCTAATGGTTTGATTGCCGAGTATTACGCATATTTTTGGCGATACCTTTGCTTAGTAAGCATTTTTGCGGGGCTCATCCTTGCCGTATTGAATTGGCTTGACATATGGAGGTCAAGCGTTGAAATCTATTGGCTTATATTTCTAGTTTGCGGAAACCTGATCTTTGCAACATTGAATCAATTGGTCATCCCAAGTTTGAATATGTTTGGATTCAGGGGCTGGTTTGCATTGTTGAACGTGGCGACAGTTGCAGTGAGTTTGATTGTTGCTGTTTTTCTAGTTCATGCAATACGCCCTGTTGCGGAGTACTGGTTGGGTGGCCTATTGATTGGGCAAATGTGTATTGGGCTGGTGGGTAAGCAAGTTTTATATAAAAAGTTGAATCATGTGAAAATCGAAAAGGGAGAGCGTGAGAAACTTACCCAATCAAATGTGTGTGCGCTTGTGATGTACGGTTGGCCTGTGGCAATTGCTGTTGGATTAGGTTGGTTTCAAAGCCAAGGTTATCGTTATTGGATGGAAAGTCAGTTGGGTTTAGCAGAACTTGGATTATTTGTTGCTGGGTTTGGTATTAGCGCAGGTTTAATTTCTGGATTGGAGTCAATTCTTTCCACATTTTTGCAACCAAAATTTTATAAAAGTCTTGAAAAAAATAATACCAGCGCGAATTCAGAAGCATGGGTGGAATACGCCCAAACAATAGTTCCGTCGCTGCTACTCACCACGATATTTATAACTGCTACTGCATCTGAACTAACCCGAATGTTTCTGGGAGAGAGTTTCGTACAATCGACACAGTTTGTCATATGGGGTGCCGTTGCAGAACTAGGTAGAGTTGCAACTGCGGCATTCAGCATGGCGGCTCATGCACGAATGAATACCAAAACTCTTATGTTGCCAAACTTTGTGGGAGCTGCAGGAACACTTGTTCTTCTCTTACTCTTGGTTCCGCTGTATGGCTCGATGGGAGTGGTAGTTGCGATAGTTCTGGCATCGGCGGCATCACTGATCATCAGTGCCGTCTTGACAAAAAGATACTTGGGGATGACTTTGTCATTGACAAATTTTGTCAAAAGTGCGGCGATGGGCGGGGGGCTTTGGGTTCTGGCTGGAGCCCTTAAACAAGCAATAAATAATAAACAGAGCAATGGCGAAGCATTGGTTATTTTATGTGGAGTTGGAATATATTTTAGTGTTTGTCAGTACTATCTTTTGCACCCATCCTTAAAAGATGAGGTTTTCTTTAAAAAAAATTCAAAGTAAAAAGATTGGCATTCAATATGCATTTGGCCATCTGTAGCGATATTAAAGAGTTTAAATTAGATCAATTGCAAGATGAGCTTTGGAGTCGTAATTTTCCAGGAGCCGGTTGGATAACCTGCCTTTATAAAGTGGCAACAGCCTCATCCGCTAATGTGGCATCAGGTGATATTGCAATTCGAAATGTTAGGTCAAGTAAATGGCTCGCTTGCGATATTTATGTTATTCAAGACATGGATTCAAAGGATGCCGAAAAGCTATTGGAGTTGGGAGCAAGACCATTCTTAATTACTTGTTTTGAGTCTCCCCTTTATGCACCACGTTTTTATCAAAATGTCAGCCAGATAGCTGAAAAATTTAAATATAAAATCGGTTTTCCTTTCAAAGGTAAAAAATGTAAATTTTCCGAATCGGTAGGAAATATAGATTTTAGATTTCCATCCTTTTATCTCAAAGATATGAAAGAAATCCAAGCATGGAATTCGAGAAAAAAAATAATTTTGGTTGCGGCAAACAAATACATAACAAATAGGGTATTTATGCCAAAGAAACCGAGTATGAGGGGTTTGATTAGGCAAGTAAAAAACATGCTTCGGAAATTACAAGATCCTTTTTATCGAATCGCATTGGCCAACTCGCTTCATGATCAACGCTTAGAGGTCATTGAGTATTTTTCTGTTGGCGATAATTTAGATATATGCGGCAAAGGTTGGGACAAATGGGATGAGTTGCCCAGCACCTGGGTGAAGCGACTCGAAAATATCATTAAGGAGAGATATCTGGGGGTGTGCGAAAACAAGATTGATTTAATTTCAAACTATCGCTTTTCAATATGCTTTGAAAATATGGTGATGTCGGGATACATCACGGAAAAAATAATTGACTGCTTTGTGGCTGGAACTTTACCCATTTACCTTGGCGCACCAGATGTCGATAGCTTTATGCCCTCAAATTCTTTTATTGATATGCGGAGATTTCAGTCAATTGAACAAGTTAAAGCATTTATGAATTCGTTAGATGATAAATCGGCATTAACCATGATCATGGCCGGTCGAGATTATCTAAAAACAGAGGTGGGCCGCCTGCACAGTTACGAAGGTTTTGCAGACTACGTGTTCAAATTGGCAAAGACATGTTGAACTTGACGGTAAGTATCTTGTCGTACAATCGTCCTGAATATTTGCGGGAGGCGTTACTTTCTGTTTTATCGCAGACATTGCCGCCAAAAAAAATATGCATATACGATAATG
>JAURHO010000176.1 GCA_030833265.1 Crocinitomicaceae bacterium
CAAGATTCGAACTTGCGAAGTTATTGTTTAATAAAATATTAATAAAAACAATGACTTATATTAACTTAAGTTTACTGTGCAACAAAATGTGTAATTAGATACCCATGTGTGAATTTTGTCTGGACGGTCTAGGGGTGTCCAGAATATGGACAGGGTTAGATAACTTTTTGGTCGGGCTGTGTCCAGACTTTTGACAGATCAAACACTTTTGAAAGTCGGGATCGTAAAGAATATGGCTTGACTCGATAATTGCAGCCGCATGGCAAAATTTTATTTTTGATTTTTTTTCGCCAGCATCTCGCAGGAGGCAATCATATACCCTTACACGGATCTGATGCCACATGATATGGAGAGGGTCTGGCAGATTATCGTTCAGATTTTCTGGCGAGTGGCCAAGACTGGAGAGCCGCACCTCTTTGGGGTATCGGTCTACAAAATAATGTCAGCGGCCACGCGGACTATTTACATGACGGTCGAGCGAGAAACATCCTGGAGGCGATTGTTTGGCACGGTGGTCAATCGGAAAAATCAGTAGATATGTTCAAGTCGCTTAAGATGAAAGAGCGTGATGCGGTCCTAAGATTTATTGAAATACTCTAATTTCCTTGGCTAAATTTGTTAATGGCTCATCAGTTCAATTCTTCATTCCACCAGCGCTATCGGCTTTGCAGTCTGGGAAAAATTGAGCAAGCCTCGGACCATACCGAGCGTCGGTAAAATCACAGGTAGATTCAAACTCACCGAAATAGGTGTCATCGGAGTCGCTCAAAAAATATTTCTTTCCCTTCTGAATTGCGATAGGTCTCAAACGGAAAGCGGTCTCATTTCCCTCGATCCGAGCAAGGAAGGAGCTTTTTTTTGTAGAAATTTTTACGATTGCGTAAGGGTAGTGTGGCCTGTTGTCAGAGCATGAGCAAATATCACCGCTGACGCGCAGATCATTCCTTTCGAGGGCAGCAATTTCCGCATCACTCATTTCTTTTTTTAGCCAGGTAACGACTTCTGGGTAGCTAAGCCAATTGCCTTGAGTGTTATGTGGCTCGACCGCCCAGGGGCTGGATGATGCAGCTAACGCCAGAATGGCTATCAAAGCCCGAGGAATCATAAGAATTTTCATGTGATTCTTGCTTGAATTAAGAGTGTTGATCAAACAAAACAAAAAAAATTTGCGATTTGCGTACTGTCACCAAACTGTCAGTTTATGCGAACAGGAAAATGGCGACATATATCGCCTATACCGATAGATCAAGATGCAAAATAATCCACTATATCGCTTAGTTAATACTTAAAAATCTTTAGTTGAAGACCTGCTAATGAACCCCCACGCAGAAAAGATAAGGCGACATTTATCTTGCATTTCTTTGCGATCGGAGCGCCAATTATCGTATTAATAACAATTACATTTTATGAAACCATAGCTCAATAGTTTAAGCAATGTACTGCGGATAATCGCTCTAAATAGAAGTGGTCATTCACACTCGTAAAAGATCCGGACTCAACCCATGTCACAAGTACAGCAAGACCTTTTCCCTTTACAGAATCAACAACCCATATTTAGGTGATCGGGCTAAAACTTATTGACTTCTTTAATTATCGATGATTTTATGAAGGTGTTTTCGGTGTCCGTTGTACCAGAATAAAATACTTAACGGGAGAAATGACATGGAATTTAATGTACTTAGTGTATTCAAAGGCATTGAAAAAGAGCCCATCAACCCTTTTAATCCCAACGAAGTCGGTACCTCTTTGTTTCTTAATGGTGGAATGGGCCCCAAAATTAGAGATAGCATGGAGAAACAGGCCAAAGCAGCTGGTATGGAAAGGCGTAATTTTTTCCGCTCAACGATTGGATTGTCCGCTGCAATGTTAGCTGCAAACACAGCCACTGGAATGGAGTTTTTTGAGGTCTCTAAGGCCGAAGGTGTTGACTTCGAAGCCAAGGCTGAGTCTGTTCAAGTTGCACGCGCTGGCTCTGACTTTATCGTTGATGTTCATACCCATGTATGTACCCGCCCGGGTCACTATCAGCTAGGGGTCAATACCAACGAACGTGGCATGTGGTTTGTTCAGTTACTCGACGACTTGGGTAAAGCCTTTGGTATGAAGAATGGCACCAAAGATATGGATATTGATCACTACGGCAAATTAATTCTTGAAGGTAGTGATACCACTGTAGGTATTTTTAATCCATTCGGGTTTGCCGAGCACTATGGTGGCAAGGACATGGTGCCAATCGAATATCAAGCTCAGGTTAAAAAGCGCTGGCCCAAAAATAGCATGATGCTTGCAGGCGGTTTAACACCCAACCAGGGCCTAGGTGTAACCCTTGATCGGCTTCGCATGTATGCTGAAGACTACAAAGTTTCAGGCCTCAAGCTTTATACATTTGATGCGACAGAGAAAAAAGGATGGTGGTTCGACGATGAAAAACTAGCCTACCCAATGTGGGAGGAATGTCGCAAACTAGGAATCAAAAACATAGGCTGCCACAAAGGCGTTCCGTTTGGCCAGTTTTATGCCCGTTACGCGCACTGTGAAGACTTCGATTCAGCATGTGATGACTTTTTGGATCTGAACTTTATCGCCTATCATGCAGCTTGGCCTTACCACAACGAACTCGCTGCCTTAAAAGGATTCAAGCCTCAACGGAAAAATTTGTATGCTGAAATTGGTACAACATTTGCTGCCACTGTAACTAGCCGCCCGCTTGAGTGCGCCCATGTTTTGGGAACACTTCTCCGTGATTTGGGAGAAGACTATGTTTTGTGGGGCACTGATTCGCTTTTATGGGGTAACCCGCAATGGCAAATTGAAGCATTTAGAAAATTTCAAATCCCAGATCACTTAGTGGAAGGTCATGGCTATCCAAAAATCACCCCAGAAATTCGACGCAAAGTACTTGGTGAAAATGCTGCTCGCATCTGGAATATTGACAAAAAATCAGCAATGCAAGCAAAGGCGGAAATCATCGGTACCGCGGCGCTGGCCTGACTGGTATTTCGCGAACATAAACGGGCAACAATTTATTTGTGATTTGTTTTTTTCTAGGGAGATAAATTGCCTTTTTACGAGTACGAATGCACCCCGTGTCTTGTTGTCTACAAGGTCAGGCACGGGATGCATGAATCCGGCCCAAACGACTGCCCTCAATGTAAAGGTGGCTTGAAAAAGGTTATTTCTGCACCAAGCTTAGTCAGCCGGGATTTTTCAAGTAAAACAGCAGCCAAATACTCAAATATGTCAGTCACTGAAGAGTTGGCTCGAGAAAAGGAATTGCAAAGGGTTTTTGAAACCATTTGGATGCCAGCTGAAATTAAACACAATCCATGGGAAGATCACTAATTGGATATTAAGCATTTGCCCAAATAATAACCTCGCGGTTTATCAAAAAGTTTCTACGGTTATCTTGCCTGGAAAGACTGTTATCAACACAGTGGAAGCTATAACGCCAGATGTTGTGAATACGAAGACATGACGCTCAATATTAAAAATCAGTAAAACCGTATTCGCTGAGGATAGTGTGTTTGACGAGGTAGGTATTTTCTAGGGCTAGCAAAAACAAAAAGCCCCACCTAATGAGTGGGGCTTTTTGTTTGTATTGGTAAGTCGTGCAAGATTCGAACTTTCGACCAAAGGTTTTAGAGACCTCTGCTCTACCAAACTGAGCTATGGAGGGAGAGAAGAGGGGAGAACTTAGGTTCTCCCTTCGGTCTTATTTCAAGAGGGTTGCAATGTCTTGTGCAGTTG
>JAURHO010000177.1 GCA_030833265.1 Crocinitomicaceae bacterium
TGCTGTGGCGTTTGCATATTACCACTATTCATGTAGGTGTAGGCGAGGGTAGTACCCGCCATTAATAGTGTGAAAAGTGAAATGTGGTCGCCGTAGAACGGAATATGGAACGAGAAGTCGAGGATGGAGTCGAAGGAACTGAGGTCTTCGGCCCATAAGAAGCCTTTTTGACGCAATTCAAAAGCTGCCGGGAAGAAGCGGAACACTGCTAAAAGTATGGGCATTTGTAAGAGCATTGGCAAGCAACCGGCCAAGGGGCTCGCACCAGACTCTCTGTACAAAGACATCATTTCCATTTGCTTTTTCATGGCGTCTTCTTGCTTCGGGTATTTGGCATTGAGCGCGTCGACCTCAGGTTTGAGGATGCGCATTTTAACAGAGGAAACAAACATTTTCCACTGAACAGGTGCCAAAATAGTTTTGATGATGAGCGTGAGTACTAAAATTGCCCAGCCAATGGCCATACCGTTGTCTACGAGTAGGTTAAAGATCGGTTGAACCGCGTAAAGGTTGATCCAACGGAACAAGCCCCAACCGAAGTTCAAGATGTCGTCATAGCCGCTGTCGTAGCTTTTCAAGATTTCGTAGTCATTAGGGCCAAAAAACCAATTAAAGCTGGCTTTGTTGTTTTGGAAATTCAAGGACATATTGGCGCTGTAGCCTTTCAAGTGCGTCCAGGCTTGCGGATGACCTTCTTTGAAGTTTTGAATAAAGAATTTGGTGCCTTTGGCATTGAATGCTTTTTCTGGCTTCAAAATAGAGGAGAAATAACTTTGCTTAAAAGCCACCCATTTAATGTCTTCTTCCGCTGCTTTGGCTTCGCTTCCTGTTTCAGAAAGGTAGTCTAGGCCATTTTCAGCTTGCTCGAAACAAATAGTTGAAACGCGGCGTTGCTCACTGAACAAACGCTCTGTCTTTCTGAAGTCAGTTTCCCAATTGAGAATGGTGTTTTCCAAGATGAAACCTTTGTTGTCGAGGATTTCGATGTTGTAATCGAGGTCAAAACCTTTGTTGAGTGCGTATGACTGGCGAATGGTACCTTGTGGAAACTTGGCTTCATAAACAGCACTTGTTGGGCTACTGCTTACTAGCTCAAACAAGTAATTGCTTGTATAGATCTTGCCGTTTTTAGTGCTGAGCACCAATTGGTTATAAGCATCACCCTTTTTAAATAAACAAAGTGCGGCTTCTTTTTTAGCTGCAAAATCTTTATAAGACTTGTATTTTTTAAGGTAGGCTGCTTCAACAATACCACCTTTAGAATTGAGTGTTAAGCGCAATTGCTCGTTTTCGATGCTAGTTGCTGCTCCTTTTTTAACAACGAGTGAATTTGCAGTTGCTGGAATTGGCGCCACCGCAGCTTCTTTTTTTGCTTTTACTTTTGAAGCAGCTGCTTTTTGTTGTGTAGCTTCCTTTTTTTGAGCTGCTTTGATTTCAGCTTCAGAAGGCTGATTCATAACTGAAAAAACAGTGATGATCAAGCCGATGAGCACGAGCCCTATGGTTGAATTGCGATCCATGAATTATTTGTTTTGATTTTTAAGCGCCGCCTTTACAAAGCCCACAAAGAGTGGGTGAGGGGCGTCTACTGTACTTTTATATTCTGGGTGAAACTGAACTCCTACAAACCAAGGATGCGTCGGAATTTCAACAACCTCGACAAGACCCGTTTCTGGATTTTTACCTGTGGCCATCATACCTTGCGCTTCGTATTGCGTTAAGAATTCGTTGTTGAATTCATAGCGGTGGCGGTGACGCTCAGTAATATTGATGGTTTGATAAGCTTTGGCAGCGTTTGAATCTGGTTTGAGTTCACATTTATAGGCGCCAAGTCTCATGGTGCCACCCATATTCGAAATGAGCTTTTGTTCTTCCATCATGGAAATAACCGGCGCTTGGGTTTGTTCTGACATCTCGGTAGAGTGGGCGTCTGAAAGTCCAAGTACGTGGCGGGCAAATTCAATGACTGCAATTTGCATCCCGAGGCAAATGCCAAGGAAAGGAATGTTGTTTTCACGGGCATAGCGCACTGCGGCAATTTTGCCATCAATACCTCTAGAACCAAAGCCAGGAGCAACCAAAATACCATCAAGGCCAGCAAGTTGTTCTGAAACATTGTCAGAATCGACAGATTCAGAGTGAATCCAGTTGAGTTCTACTTTGGTTTCGTTGGCTACACCAGCATGGATAAAAGCCTCTGAAATAGATTTGTATGCGTCTTTTAGTTCTACATACTTCCCAACCAAACCAATTTTAACGGTGTGTTTTGGATTTTTGAGGCGCTCGAGAAAGGATTTCCAGTTGTCGAGTTTAGGGGCTTGTTTTTTAGATAAGCCTAATTTCTCAAGAACTACAGTGTCTAGTTCTTCTGTTTGCATTAAAAGAGGGACATCGTAGATAGATGCCGCATCTCGGGCTTCAATGACAGCGTTCACAGAAACATTACAAAATTTTGCAATTTTCTTTCTGAGACCGAGGTCAAGTTCATGTTCGGTGCGGCAACACAAAACATCGGGTTGTACACCCAACTCTAGTAATTGCTTCACAGAGTGCTGCGTTGGTTTTGTTTTAAGCTCTCCAGCTGCAGACAAGTAGGGGACAAGCGTTAAATGAACAACGATGCAGTCGTTTTCATATTCCCAAAGCATTTGGCGCACTGCCTCTACATAAGGTAAAGATTCGATGTCTCCGACCGTTCCACCGATTTCAGTAATTACGATATCAAAAGTGCCATTTTTAGCAACTGCCTGAATGCGCTCTTTGATTTCGTCGGTGATGTGCGGAATAACTTGAACTGTTTTGCCCAAATAATCCCCTCTACGTTCCTTTGTAATGACATTGATAAATACGACCCGTTGTGACGTTGTTGGCCTGAGAAGTAGGGACGTTTAGGAAACGTTCGTAGTGCCCGAGGTCGAGGTCGGTTTCAGCTCCGTCGTCGGTGACAAAACATTCTCCGTGTTCGTATGGGTTGAGGGTTCCTGGATCGATATTGATATAAGGATCTAGTTTCTGAATGGTGGTGGTATAACCACGTGCTTGTAAAAGTTTTGCTAAAGAGGCAGAAATGATGCCTTTACCTAGAGAAGAAGTGACCCCCCCGGTTACAAAAACATACTTGGTTGAATTGGACATATAACGTTTGTAACTACGGGAAACAAAGGTAATACATTCATTGCCTTTGGCCTAACAATCTTGACAAATTGTTGATATGTTTATTTCTTTTCTTGCCAAGTGAAATAGTTGCGCTGTTGTTGTGGTCTGTTTTCTTCGGGTGCTGTTAGGGGTTCAACTTCTTTCAGAGTTGCCTGACAATCAGCTGGCAATTGTTGATAGAGCTTGGTTCCTTCTGTTTTCCAGGCCAACATTTCATCAGAAACCTCTTTGATGATTTTAGCCGGATTGCCAACCACCAAACTTCTTGCAGGAATCTGCATCTTGGCGGGCACAAAGCAAAGTGCGCCAATTACTGAACCTGCACCAATCACGACGTCGTCCATCAAAACAGCATTCATGCCAATCAGGCAATTTTCTTCAAGCGTACCTCCGTGAATAATGGCACCGTGTCCGACGTGTGCTCCAGCTTTTAAATGAACCGTTGTGCCAGGGAACATATGAATCACACAATTTTCTTGCACATTACAGCCGTCTTCAATAATGATTTGTCCCCAATCGCCACGAATTGCCGCGCCAGGACCAATGTAAACGTTTTCACCAATAATCACATTTCCGGTA
>JAURHO010000178.1 GCA_030833265.1 Crocinitomicaceae bacterium
ATTGAGTCGCCATTGATCAAATCTAGCTGCGACCAGGTGACGGTGGTCTGGGGGACGAAATTTGTACTTTTAGCGTTCTGGGCAAACGAGAGTGTTGGAACGCATGCGGCCGCTGCTGTTTGCAGTAAGGTCCTTCTGGATTGGTTGGTCATGCTGCAATTCCCCTTTTTTGTCCTGCGTTGCTATGTGGCCAGTTGCCGTTAGGTCTTGGTCTTACATTCTGCGCACATGAACATGTATTGATTGATAACGCGCTTGAAGCTACCCAGAGCCCGAGGCTTGTGCAAGCCACATTTGTAGCAACTCATACTCGCAATAGATGCAGATGCTCCAAAGGGACTTCCGCCTTCTTTAGATTTGTATCTGAGCCCATCAGCAGAAATTTTTGTGGTTTCGTCTTTACTCATTTTTTATCTTTTCCTGCCAAGGGCGAAGCTAAGGCCTCATGGTTTCAATGGGGCGACTGGATTTAATGAGTTCGTCAATGATTCTGAAGGCATCTTTGCTTGAGGCGGAATAGGGGTCAAATTCTGGATGAGCGAGTTGCACCATCGGGTCGTCAATAGACAATTGAACCAGTGCCATAGACCACTGGCCATACCGTCGCTGGCCGACCTCTTCAAAAGACAGTAATTCAATCTGGTTGTGTCGTTTATCAGAAATGATTCGAGAATATAAGGCGTTTATGGCAGATCTTTTACCTTCAATAACCTGCAAGTAAATACCAGAGCCTTGGCAGAGAACACCTGTTATTTCGGCCTTTTTATTGTTGACGCTACAAACCTCCAAAATAGATGAGGTCACAAAAGTGGTTATGGGGCCAACTGGTTTGCTAACGTACAACAGTCGAGTAAGCATGAGTGTTTCCGTTTGAAATGATTGGCCTATCCAATGACGCTAGGTGGGCGGCGCAGTCTTTCCTCTAGCTTAACGCAAGCCAGCAGATATGGCGCGTTTGCCAATATGCGATTGTTCAACCGTTGGCTTGCTGAAAAAACTGGTTCCATGCTGCCCAGTTACTTTTCAAAAACTAAGCTCTGTGTAATTGGCCAATTTTGGGATATATTTTGTGGAACTGATTAATTGGCCTAATTTATGCTTTTATATAAGCGATTGGCTGATTTCTTGACATTCAATTTTTATTGATTTACTCAATCCATGTCACACGAGACAGCCAATCAATCAAATTTGAAACGTTAATAATTAAAAAATGATGGGGTGAAGAAAAACTGAGGAAATTAATTTGAAGGGGAAGGTGTCATGAATACTGCATTTTCTTACCGTATTGACGGAAAAGCCAGGCAATGGGGTGGCAACAATTCACCCCCAGATGAAAGACATAAACGTCGTCGCCAAAAACTGCAGGCTTTGCTGCAAAGTTTGAAGGCGGGAGATTTGGATGGATCACGCCAGGCTTTTACAGCACTGATTAATTTCGATTCGTCATTGTCAGGTGACGCATATCTCACAAAAATCGGTACCGCTTTGCAAAGCAGCAACCTCTACGCGGCACAGCACTTTGGTCTGGAGTTACAAAGTCGAGGTTTGCAACCCTCATCGTATGCAAATGCAAATGATGGCATGTCATTGAGCAAGCGAAAAGACACTATGGATCACCACTCAGGGAGCCACAGAATTGATTTCTCTGTCTGATCTATGAATGTGCCTATTTAAAATCCGCACTTAAGCCATACATCTCTGCACATTCATGTTGTGGTACCAGCATCTCGAGCACCAATAAGGTGCTGCGTAAGCTCGGTATTGTTGACATGAAAATTGCTAAGTCACGTCAGAAATCAAAAAAACTTGATTTTGTGCACCAAAAATATACACAATCAATTTGAAGGTATTTACCTCTCATTGCAATGGAAAAAGTCACACCCCAGCTGAACTCAAATCCCATGTGCAGCAGTTGCGGCTATGTCTTGCCTTCTGAAACATCTTCCACTGGGTTGAGATGTGGTATCAGATATTTCAACAGCACTTTGTTCATGCGCAAGTTACAGCAAATGCACCATTTCCCTGAGGTCAAGGCTTCGAATGCCTGTGAATCTTGGAAGCTTCAATCATCTGACCAAGTTGGATTCGAGGGCTATTCATATCAACCTGGCACTCCTTAGCACAAGCGCCGCTAAAAATTCACTACAAGAAGTCCCTCATCGCGGCTTTTACTCCACCCATTCAAGATCATGGAAATTAAACCCAGATTCAACCGTGGGCTTGATGATCGCGAAGTAGGGGGAAACATCAAAGTCTCTTGGGGTCAAGAAAGAGTAGTGCTTGGGCTGAAAGGTCGGTGGGCGACCCGAGTGGCTATCTCCTGGCGATATGGGATTGTGTTTGGTATCCAAAGGAAGTATTGGGTAACGGATACTTTGAAATGCCTCGGCAATCAATGTTGAGCATATGGCACGGGTTGGTTCACCACTGCCCAATGACAACATTTGCCTTCGAAACTTTGTTGGAACTGGTGGCGTAGGCAGCAAATATCTTGCAAGATCAAAAACATTGCGCAGATCGTATTGGTAACCAATCTTGGAGATGGCGGCCTGTGTGACGGCAAGTCGTTCGTCTTGACTGAGACCTATTGGCCGACATATCCTGGTGTGTAAATTGGCAAACTTTCCCAGATCAACGCTACGCACGCCATGCACCGTGTCAGCATCTACAAGACAATGCCCTTCAGGTGCAGTCGAGTTGAAATTTATACCAACATAAAGCGCGGCATGTGACCATGTGGATTGTGTGAGGTACTTAATGGCAGTGCTCAGCCTTGTATTGCCTTCCACCAAGAGCACATCGCCAGGACGCAAGCTGGCTTGAAGATGCAAGGGGTTGGATGGAGGGGCTGTACTTTTTATCTCCACTTCTTTGCTCAAGTAAGTAGCCAACCATTTACCTGCGAATTGAGCAGCACTATTCATCTATCAACCCCCGAGAGATGTGAAGCTGGAGAAAAATTAAAAATTACATATCAAACTGAATGGTAGTCGGTATTTGTGTTGTGTACCGCAACTATTCATTTTCTTCATCAACAGCGTATGCGACAGTGACAACCGAATATTGTGGCTGTTGATAGCTTTACTGCGAAAATGTACGAATTGATTTGCCAAGATCAAATGTAATTTATTGGCGGCAATAAAAATTATTTTATTTTTTAAATTTCGGTTGCTCTTTTGAAAAATTGAAAATAAATTAGCGCAATTGTTCTTGCTTGTAAAAATGAAGAATTGCAGCGATTTGTCTTTGGTTAAAAGTATCCGGGAAGAGGACTTTCGCCGACTGATCAAGGTAAAAGGCGTTGACTTCGATGAGGGATTTCTTGCGCAATTAATCTCTAATTATTTTATTGAGTCGAATAATAAAAATAGACCAAAGCTTTCCGATGCTCTTGCAATTTACTTGCACGAAAGTAGGGCAGGTGATGGTAAAAAATTCAGGGGTGACGCGCTAAATGTTTTCAACCGCTTTGAGGAAAAAATTGGAGACTTATTTCTTGATGACTTGAGGCATGCGCATGCATGCATATTCAGAGATCATTTGTTAAGTTTAGGGCTGATGCCTGTCACTGTTAGACGGCAAACGGGTATCTTGAATGCAATGATCAATGTGGCATTCAAGAATTTTGATATCGATCGTCTTAGCCCATTTCGATCATTGAAAATTCATAGCATTGAACCTAGTCGACCGATGCGTGAAATAAATCACGAACTGT
>JAURHO010000018.1 GCA_030833265.1 Crocinitomicaceae bacterium
TTACGGCAACGATTATTACATGATGGTCAAAGAAACGTTTACCGATGTGCGTTTTGTGGGCACCCCACCTAACTCTATCGGAAAGTTTGGTGGCGACACAGACAACTGGGTTTGGCCTCGCCATACGGGTGATTTTTCTGTATTTAGAATTTATGCAGGAAAAGACAACAAGCCGGCAGCATTTTCTAAAGACAACCAACCCTACAAACCTCTGCATTATTTGCCAATTTCATTCAAGGACCGCAAAGAAGGAGACTTCACGATGGTATATGGTTTTCCGGGCACCACGGAACAGCACGTGGTTTCTGAATACTTGAAATTTATCATTGATCAAGAGCGCCCAGCGCGCATCGAAATGCGCAATCATTCGCTAGCCGCCATCGATGCAGGCATGAAAGCTGCTGACCTCACTCGTATCCAGTATTCAGCCAAACAAGCCAGTATTGCCAATGCCTGGAAAAAATGGATTGGGCAAGTAGAAGGCTTAAAAAACTTGAATGCCTATCAAGTCAAGCTGGATTACGAAGCGCGTTATTTAGCCAAAGCGGCTACGCAGCCGGCTTGGGGTAAGTATGCCGAAGCACTCAATAAACTGAATGCCATGATGGCGGAAGGCACCAAAACAGAATACAAGTATGCCATTGGTGTTGAATATTTTTCTGTGGGCCCTGAGTATTTCAAAATGGTTCGCGGCCTTGAAGACTTAATTGCGAATTATGCAAAGTATGAAGCTAATAAAGAGTTGGCAGCTGTTATTGCTAAAATTCAAACGAGTGCCGATGGCTTTTTCAAAAATTATAATTCAGCAGTCGACCGTCAAATCTTTTTAGACCTTACCAAGCTTTACTTGCAGTACAGTGGACAACAATTAACGGGTAAAACGGTTGAGGAGCTCACTGAAGAAATCTATACGAAATCTATTTTCACAGATGCTGAACGCTTGAAGGCCTTTTTAAACGGTTTTAGTGCAAAATCAATCAAAAAACTGCAAAAAGACGCTGGATTTGTTCATTTTTATCAGTTTTTCACGCCTTTTAGAAATGAAGTCGTGCCGGCCTACAAGAATTTCCAGATCGATGTCAATCAATGGATGCAAATCTATGTCGAAGGTAAATACACCATGTTCCCTACAGACAAACACTGGCCAGATGCCAACTCGACGCTGCGCATTACCTACGGACAATTAGAGGGTTCGGCACCAACAGATGGCATGCGCTACACCGAGCACACCACCCTCGACGGCATTATTACTAAATACAACACGGGCAACCCAGATTTCGAGTTATTACCGCGCATGCTAGAATTGCACGCCGCTAAAAACTACGGCCCATATGCGCAGGGCGATGACCTTTGGGTTTGTTTTACAGGTTCAAATCATACGACCGGCGGCAATTCGGGTTCTCCTGTGCTCGATGAAAACGGCTACCTCATGGGGCTCAATTTTGACCGCAGTTGGGAAAGTACCATGAGCGATTATTTATTCGATCCGAACCGTTGCAGAAACATAGTGGTAGATATTCGCTATGTACTTTGGGTCATGGATATTTATTCAGGTGCCAAACACTTGGTCGATGAAATGACCTTAATGAAAGAATAAATCTATATTTGCTTTTTATTTTGAACCCTATTGCCCTTCCTCGAATGAAGAATTTCTTATTATTCCTGCTTTTCGGATTCACTTTCACCTTTTCCGGACTCGCCAACAAAGATCTAGCTATTCCTGTTTCTCAAAAAATCGAAGGATTTCTAGTCGATTATAAAACCAAAGCTGAGGTAGAAGAAGTAGAGGTTCAACTTACTTCTTTGGTAACAGGTAAAGTATATACCTCAGAAACTGACGAAAACGGAAAGTTTACCTTCAGAAATGTACCTATCGGGAAGTCAAAAATTAGTCTTATTGACAGCGATTACCGTGCAACAACTTTAAAAGTATTTGAAACCAATGCCAAAGAGCACTTGGTGCACTATACTTTCAGCAAGACTCAGCCATTTACTGCGCAATTAAAGGTTTCTTGGTTATTCAATTGGGGTGATCGCGAAATGACGGTTAACGGAAAGAAAATTATTAAAGAACATTATTGGTCTCACATGACTGCCCGTATCATTTTAATTATTTACGGCTTGTGCTTGGTCTTGATTTTCTTTTACAGCGTCATTCAATTGAGTTTAGCTATTGCTTATGTGCGCAACAGAAAGAAGCAACAAGCCCGCGTTACACCGCCTTTTGATTTGGCAAATGCACCCAAAGTAACGGTTCAATTGCCGATGTTCAACGAAATGTATGTAGCAGAGCGCATCATTGAAACTTGTGCTGAAATTGACTACCCACGCGATAAATTTCAAATTCAGGTCCTCGATGACTCCACTGACGAAACCAAAGACATTATTGCAAAAAAATGTGCTGAGGTTGCGGCCAGAGGTATTAATATTCAGCATGTACACCGCGTTGACCGAACTGGTTATAAAGCGGGAGCCCTCGATGCTGCCATGGATAAAGTAGAGGGCGAGTTCATTGCCATCTTTGATGCCGATTTTGTTCCGAGCAAAGACTTTTTATTGCGCACCATTCCTTATTTCACAGAAAATATTGGTGTGGTTCAAACGCGTTGGGGTCACCTCAACAAAGATTATTCTTTACTTACCGAACTTCAAGCCTTTGGACTCAACGGACACTTTGCTATTGAGCAAGGAGGGCGTAATGCCAGTGGTCACTACATCAATTTCAATGGAACTGCCGGTGTTTGGCGCCGTGCTACCATTGATGACGCTGGCGGTTGGGAACACGATACCATTACTGAAGACCTCGACTTAAGTTACCGCGCCCAGATGAAAGGCTGGCAATTTGTTTACCTCGAAGAAGTAGAGTCTCCGGCTGAATTACCGATCACGATGTCTGCACTCAAGAGTCAGCAACACCGTTGGATGAAAGGTGGCGCCGAAGTTTTCATCAAAATGTGGAAGCGTTTGGCAACTACCAGAGGTTTGAAATTTTCAGATCGTGTGCATGGTTTGGCGCATTTGTTCAACTCAAGTGTATTTTTCTTTATCCTGATTTTGTCTTTATTGAGCTTGGCTGTGTTGCACATCAAAGATTCTTTCTCTGACCTCAATATTTACATCAAGTACGGCATGTACTTCTTCTCGAGTACCATTTTCTTGGGCTTCTATTACTGGAATTCATTCCGCGACAAGAAAGGCAACTTCTTTGGAGATCTCATTCGCTTTTTAGCGCGTTTTGTCCAATTCTTGACCGTTTCTATGGCTTTAGGGCTCAGCAATGCGGTAGCGGTTATCGAAGGTTACTTAGGGATCAAGAGTTCGTTTGTACGCACTCCTAAGTTTAATGTGGCCAAAAAGGATGAATTCAAAGGAAATAAGTATGACAAAAAGAGCTTGTCAATCATTAATATTTTGGAAGGCATCTTTATGGTAACTTTTGGCTTTACGGCCGTGAACCGTGCAATTTACGGCGATTTAGGAATGGTACCCTTCCATTTGATGTTGGCAATAGGTTATGGGATTATTTTCTTTAATACGCTCAAAGAAAACCGCGCGCCACAGGCCTAATTATTCTTTAACGATACTGAGGCTTTCAAGCCTAGGCTCGTACTTTCCACTTCTAAATTGAAAGGTGCTTCTGAAGCTATTACCCTTGCAGATATAAGAACCAATTGTGGTTCCGTTGCCATCTATGGACTTACTGCTTTTGTATCGAAACACAAATGTACCTTTCGGGTATTTTTGAAAAAAGCTAGTTAAAATCATTTCAGCTTGGGCTAAAGGAAAAGCGCCTTCTGTACCAGGGAGCTGCAGTACAATTTTATCTTTACCTAAACTAATGATAGAATGCGAGTCGTTGGATTCCATCCCTTTCTGAATGACAGTGTAAGGGATATCACTACTGAGGCCAATAGCAATAAGTAATCCGGCGAATAAATTGTAAATTGCATTCATGCCACAAACTTAACAAAAATGATGCCGCAAATTTCTCTAAATTTGTAGCAATTACAAGCCAAATGAAAGCACAGCAAGACCAACTCGTCATATACAATAGCCTGAAAGGCGAAAAAGAAGTGTTCAAGCCTCTCGTAGAGGGTCATATTGGCATGTATGTTTGTGGCCCAACCTTGTACAGCGAGCCTCATATGGGCAATATGCGCACCTTCATCAATTTTGACCTCATTTACCGTTACCTATTGCATTTGGGTTTTTCTGTGAAGTACGTCCGCAATATTACCGACGCAGGCCACATCACCAATTCTGCGGGTCAAGAAGTGGACAGCATCGGCGAAGCTGCGAAAGCCGCACAAATGCAATCATTAGAGATCGTCTATAAATATGCCGTTAAGTTTCAAGAATTACAGCGCATTTATAATTTGCTTCCCCCAAGTATTGAACCAACTGCAACTCAACACATTCAAGAACAAATTGAAATCATTGAGCAAATTTTGGCAAACGGCTATGCCTATGAAGTCAATGGCTCGGTGTATTTTGACACGCGTCGTTATATGCAAGATTACCATTACGGGATCTTGAGCGGCAGAAAGGTAGACGAACTTGAAAACGAGACGCGTGCCTTGAATGCCCAAGACGAAAAACGCTTCTTTGCCGATTTCGCATTATGGAAACGCGCAAACCCCAACGACATGCAAATTTGGCGTTCGCCTTGGGGCAACGGAAATCCAGGATGGCACATTGAGTGTACAGCTATGAGTACTAAATATTTAGGAAAGCAGTTCGACATTCATGGCGGTGGCATGGACCTCAAGTTTCCGCATCACGAAGATGAAATTGCGCAAAGCTGCGGTTCTTTTGGTTGCAACCCTGCACGTTACTGGATGCATGCCAACATGCTCAATGTCAATGGTCAAAAGATGTCAAAGTCTTTTGGTAATTACTTTTTACCTAAGCAAATCCTAGAGGGTACCACAGGGCTCTTCGAAAAATCATATTCAGCCAATGTGGTGCGCTTCTTCATGATGCAAGCACACTACCGCAGCAACCTAGATTTTACGCAAGAAGCCTTAAATGCGGCCGAAAAAGGCTTGTCAAAACTAACAGATGCGCTTGCAACCCTTACGCGCTTACAAGGCGCTGAAAAGTCTTCCTTTGATGTGGAGGCATTAGTTGCATCGTTCTACAAAGCCATGAACGACGACTTCAATGCGCCAATACTCGTTGCCAATCTTTTTGAAGCTACACGCCTCATCAATTTGGTAAACGATGGCAAAGAACAAATATCAGTGGCAGATCTTGTTTTGCTCAAGGAGAAAATGTCGGCCTTTGTTTTTGATGTTTTAGGCCTACAACAAGAAAACAGCAATTCAGAATCACGCTTGGCACCTGTTATGGACCTTGTGCTCGATTTGCGTCAGCAGGCCAGAACCAATAAAGACTGGACTACCTCAGATCAAATTAGAGATGGTTTGGCCAAAGCCGGAATTGTCGTGAAGGATGGCAAAGAAGGTACAACCTGGAGCTAAACGCAGGGGTGTCTAATTTTTCGATTGTTGGATATTGGCTTCAATGCCATTCCATAGCTGAAAACGTTTTTCTAACGCTAATATGGAAACGGCTTGTGCTTCTTGCCACTTAGTAGCGTCTGTTCCACAGATTTCTTCCATCATTTTCAATGAAATTGGCCCGTGGTCGTCGCCGTCTACTTCAATATGGCGCTCAAGGTAATAAAGCAGTTTGTCAATGTTGCTTTGCCCTTGCCCTTGCATTTCGCGCAAGATTTCTATAAACATATCTGGGATGAGGTCTTCGCGGCCAAATGTAAACAGGGCCGCAATTTTATGGAGTTGCCCTGAATGAATGACATCAAAAGTGAAGCGCACGAATTCGCGGGTTTCTTCATTGATTTCTAATTGGTAAAGCGCTTCATCGAGTGTTTTTCCGTAAGAAAGCCATTCTGTGAGCTGGTGTATTGGCATGGTATCAGCGCCAATTTGCTGCATGGCTTCGAGGTACATTTCGAAATGACTCATGACCTTACCATCTTTATCTTGATCGGATTCTTCGCCGAGAACAATTTCATTGATAAAACGACGCGTAGTTGGCGAACCTTTTGGTGACCAAGGCACTTCTACACACGTAAGTTCTCGCTGCAATGCTTTGAGGAGGCTCATGAAATCCCAGACGGCAAAGATGTGTTGTTCCATGAAGCGTTGAAAATCTTCAATGCGCTCGATTTGGGCATACATTGAATGCGCTAAAAGACGTTCTCTTGCCGGTTGAATTGCCGCTTGCAGTTGTTCAGTGTGTGTGCTCATGACTTCAGAACAAATAAAAAATCAATTAGTTGAGCTTGATGCCAAGTTCTTTTAATTGTGCGTCATTCAAGGGTGATGGCGCATCAATCATGGTGTCGCGGCCCGAATTATTTTTAGGGAAAGCAATGTAGTCACGGATAGATTCTGAGCCTCCCATGGTTGCCACCAAACGATCGAGACCAAAGGCCAAACCACCGTGCGGAGGCGCACCATATTCAAATGCCGACATCAAGAAGCCAAATTGGGCTTGCGCCTCTTCTTTGGTAAACCCAAGAAGGTCAAACATGCGTGATTGCAGGTCGCGGTCATGGATACGAATAGATCCACCACCAAGCTCAACGCCGTTCATGGCGAGGTCATAGGCGTTGGCACGCACCTTTCCAGGATCGGTGTCAATGAGGTGCATGTCTTCTGGTTTAGGAGAAGTGAAAGGGTGGTGCATGGCATGGTAACGACCACTTTCTTCGTCCCACTCAAGTAATGGAAAATCAAGGACCCAAAGCGGCTTGAATTCATTAGGGTTGCGCAAACCGAGTTCTGTACCTAAATGCAAGCGCAACTCATTGAGTTGTTTGCGAGTTTTGGCGAGGTCTCCAGAAAGCAAAAGCAAAAGATCTCCTGGCTTGGCACCTGCGCGGTTGGCCATTGCTTTGAGGTCTTCTTCAGTGTAAAATTTATCAACGCTTGATTTAAAGCTGCCGTCTGTGTTGCACTTGATGTAAACCAAGCCTTTGGCGCCAATTTGCGGACGTTTTACCCATTCTGTGAGTTCGTCGAGTTGTTTGCGTGTATATTCAGAACAGCCTTCAACATTGATGGCTAAAACGGCCTCAGCACTATTAAAGACGACGAAATCTTTGCTTTGTGCAAGTTGAGTAAGATCTACAAACTCCATCCCAAAGCGGATATCTGGTTTGTCAGAGCCATAGCGCTCCATGGCTTCTGCGTAGGTCATGCGTGGGAAAGCACCTTCAAACTTGACACCGCGAACGTTTTCAAAAAGGTGCTTGATGAGCCCTTCAAACATATTGAGGATGTCGTTTTGTTCAACAAAGGCCATCTCGCAGTCGATTTGTGTAAACTCAGGCTGACGGTCTGCACGCAGGTCTTCGTCGCGGAAGCACTTGACAATTTGGTAATAGCGGTCAAAGCCACTCACCATAAGCAACTGCTTAAAAGTTTGTGGTGATTGCGGCAATGCATAAAACTGACCTTCGTTCATGCGGCTTGGCACTACGAAGTCACGCGCTCCTTCTGGCGTAGACTTGATAAGAACCGGAGTTTCGACATCTAAAAAGTCTTTGGAGTCGAGGTATTTGCGGGTTTCAAGTGCAACTTGATTGCGCAAACGCAATTTTTGCTGAACAGGCCCCCTTCTGAGGTCGAGGTAGCGGTATTGCATGCGCAGTTCGTCGCCGCCGTCTGTTTCATCTTCGATGGTAAATGGCGGAAGTTTAGCCGCATTGAGTACGGTTAGTTTGCCGACAAGAATTTCGACCTCACCTGTTGGCATATTTTTATTCTTGCTGCTGCGCTCAATGACTTGCCCTTCAATTTGGATCACGAATTCACGGCCCAATTTTCTGGCTTGTTCACACAAAGCTGCGTTGGATTCCATATTGAAAGCCAATTGGGTGAGACCATAGCGGTCACGGAGGTCCAGGAAAGTCATGCCACCGAGGTCTCGGGAGCGCTGAACCCAGCCAGCTAAAGTTACGTTGGTTCCGACATGTTCTATTCTGAGTTCTCCGCAGGTGTGTGAGCGATACATAGCTTTGTTTTTGAAGCAACAAAGGTAAACAATCTAGTCTAAAACCCGTCTCGCTTGAGGTAGGAAGTATCGATCAAGGCGTCAAAAAATGCAAGTAATTGTTTTTTCTCTATTGAACTCAGCTGAAAGGCCACAATTCTTGGATCTTGAAGCGGATGTTTGGCCCCGCCCTTTTGATAATGCGCCAGCACAGCGGCCATATTATTTAGGCTGCCATCATGCATGTAGGGGTAGGTCAGTGGCAGATTTCTTAAAGAAGGAATTTTGAACTTTCCGATGTCTGATGAGTCGTGATGGATTCTGAAGCGACCCTGATCTGTTTTGCCCTCATAACTTGCATAAAGGCCATTGTTGGCGGCTTCGTAAGTCGTAAAATAAGGTGCCGGATGACACTGTGTACAATAAAGCTTTTCGGAGAAGAGTTTCCAGCCGGCTTTTTGCGCCGCTGTTAGCGCTTTGGTATCGCCATTTAAATATCGATCAATAGGGGCATTCATCGAGAGCAAACTCCTTTCAAAAGCGGCAATGCTTCGCGTCAAGACCCAAGCATCAAATTCTCGGTTATAAATGCTTTTGGCAGCGGCTTGGTATTCAGGAATTTTGCGAAGTTGGCTGATGAGCACCTTCATGTTGTGTCCCATTTCAACGGCCTCCTGAATAGGAACAATTACCTGAAGTTCTAATGATTCAAGGTGCGCATCGAACATGGCTGTTTTTAAAAAAGCCGCATTGAGTATACTTGGTGCATTGCGCTCACTAAGCTGCCCCTTGATGCCTTTGCTTTTTGCTAAGTTGTCTGTAAAGGCTTTGTTTGGATCATGGCAACTTGCACAAGAAATACTGCCGTCCAAGGACAAGCGTTTGTCAAAAAAAAGCTGCCTTCCTAAGGCAATTTTGGCAATACTTTGCTGATTATCTGCAGGTGTAGGGACAACAATAGATGCATTGAGGTCTTGACTAGAGCCGCAACGAAGGATACCGAACCCGAGTATAATGATAGCCGCGCAAATACCAAATGCCTTTGTCATTAGAAATACAAACGCTGTGTTTGAGTGCCTTTTGAAGTAGAAATCTTGAGAAGATAAATGCCATGAGGGAACTGGGCGCTACTCATTTCAAATTGGGCTTGGCGCAGTTCTTTAGTCAGTAAAATTTTGCCCTGTGCATCTGATAATTGTAATTGAGAAAGCTTGTTGCTTTCTAATCCGTCAATTCGGAGCAACCCGTTTTCGTTGACAATTTTAATTGCATTAAGTGGATTTTCTTGTATGCTTGCTTCGGCATCGAGGGTAAATACATTTTGAGTAATGACATTTTGCATCACGGTGATATTGAGACCTGTTTCGTCGTGCAGAATCCCGACACTTGCAAGGGACAGGTTATTGAGCCAGCGATCCACATGGCAATTGAGATGAAGGTCAATTTGATTGCCTAAATTGGTTTGAATGACTGGCATTGCCACCATTTGTTGGTTGTTGTTACCGAGGTTATGTAATTCAAAATAACTGTTTGGAACATTATCGTTATTGGAGTCTGCTTTTCCACCAACGATCATGTGCATATAGCCAAATGCCCATCCCCAGTACATTGAGGGCATTTGGAAACTTAAAGGGTGTGTTTCAGGATAGGTTGAGATGTCTTGAGCTAAGGCTCCGGCTTGTGTGTTATAGCGTTTAGGTACACCAACCATAAAGCCAATTGAATCAATTTGATTGACATCTAAGTAGCCTAAATAAAGTGCGAAATTAGTGGGTGTCACTAACCAAATATCGGTAGCTAAATAAGTAACTTGTCCGTTGTCATGAAAAAGTCTGACATCGGAAACATAATAATTGAAGTGCTCGATTTCTACGGCAACGCCATCATTACCGGTATAGGTTTGTAATAAATTAAAATCTTGGTTCTGAAATTTAGGCTGTAGGTTCAGAAAGATATTTTTCTGGGCAAGAGCCAGGTTTACTACGCACAAAATGACAAGTAAAAAGCTACTTTTTATCATAACGGTTTTTTAAAGATGTATAAAATCTCACTTTCCATTAATCGGTATTTGGCAATTTGTTCAGCGGAATAATGCTGGTGAAAATCAAATACTTCTGTCTGAAAACCAACTGATTCTGGGTAACTTGGGTAGTCTTGGCCAAATAGACGAACGTGGTCTTTTTGCCAAAAATGCTTTTCGCGTTCAGCTGGGCTGGTAATGCTTGGGTCTTCGTAAGTATGAGGGCGGCTGAAATCTTGGGGAACTTGCATAATGGCCCAACCACCTGGTTTTAAGACTCTAAATAGTTCTGCCATGCACTGCTTCGGATTATCGACGTGCTCCATGACATGATTACAAAATACGACATCAAAGCGCTCATTTTCTAAAGGTATCTGGTGCAAATCAAAATGTAGATCGGCGATAGGTGAAACGAGGTCAGCGGTGAGGTAGTCAAGGTTTTTTTGAGCTTTAAAACGGTCAATAAAACATTGTTCTGGGGCCATGTGGAGTACGGCCAAGTGTTCTTGTGTAAAAAACGAAGAGTGGTTTTTGAGATAAAGCCACATTAAGCGATGGCGCTCTAGTGTGAGGTCATAGGGGCAAAGTACGTTTTCACGATGTGCGACCTCGGAACCGTAGGATAAAAACTTAGAAAAAGATTTTTCACAAACTGGGCAACTCACAGCCTCTCCTTTGTATAAAACCGGAGCCACTAAACGAAAAAGATAGCTCAGCCGAATAAGCAAAGGCCTCGGGAGCTTATTAAGGAGGTATTTGTAGAGTTTCTTCACGAACCAAAGTTAAACTTTTCAAAAGAGAATATCGCTACTTTTGTAGCAAATCACGCTATGAAAATCAAGCCTTTATTCCTTTTTTTCTACCTCCTTATGAATTTAGATTCCCTTGCTCAAGCACCAACTGCTCCTCAAATTGACCACCAGCTTGAGCAACACGGACACCAAAGGAATGACCCTTACTACTGGATGCGCAACCGAGATACGGAGCCTGTATTGAATTATCTGAAAGCTGAAAATGCTTACGCTGAGGCTTATTTCAAGGCTTTAGATCCTTTGGTAAATAGCTTGCTGAATGAATTTGAAATGCGCATAGACCCCAATGAAACAAGTGCTCCTTATGTGATCAATGGGTATCAGTATCAGTCTCGCAATGTGGAGGGCCTAGATTACCAACAAATTTACCGCTATGAACTAGACGGAAAAGCGGTTTTATTCTTCGACGAAAACCAAAGAGCCAAAGGCAAGGCATTTTATGAGTTGGCGGCTTGGTCGCCTTCACCAAATAACGAAATTTTAGCGGTAAGCGAAGATTTTATTGGCCGCAGAAAGTATGAGATTCGTTTTAGAACTAACGGAAAATACTTGAAAGATGTCCTTACTGAAACCAGCGGCAGTATTGTTTGGGCCAATGACAACAAAACGGTTTATTACACCAAAAAAGATCCTGAAACCCTCAGAGAGTATTTAGTGTATCGCCATCAAATAGGCACGCCGCAAAGTGCCGATGAATTGATTTTTGAAGAAAAAGACGAAAAATTCAGTGTGGGTATCGGCAAAACCCTTACCAATGCTTTTGTATTAATATACAGCTACAGTTCAACAACCTCTGAAATTCAATTGATTGATGCGGCGTCTGCGAAGGCATTACCAAAAGTATTTTTAGCTAGAAAAGCAGGTCACATATATGAAGTGGAGCACCACGAAAACGGCTTTTATATTCTGAGCAATGACCAAGCTGTCAACAACCGTGTATTGTTTTCAAAAGATATCCCAACTGACATCACTGCTTGTCAGGAGGTTATCAAACACAATCCGAAAGTACTAATCGAAGGCTTGAGTGTCTTCAAAAGACATTTGCTGATTGAGGAACGCGACAACGGGCTTTTGAAATTGAAACTAAAAAATGTTTCGGATGGTCAAGAGAAGTACATCGATGTTGATGGCGAAACTTACTATTTAGGCCTGGCAACCAATGATGACTACGCCGCTTCAAAAATTTATTATGTGTTCAACTCCTTGACCACACCATCAAGGGTCTACACTTATGATTTACAGACCAATAAGCGTGAAATCTTCTTTGAAAAGAAACTTAGAGATACAAAGTTTAGTCCTGATAACTATGAGTCTAAACGCGTTTGGGCTACAGCCAATGACGGCACTCAAATACCCGTGAGTATCGTTTACAAAAAAGGTACTGACTTATCCAAGGCCCCACTTTTACTTTATGGTTATGGTTCATATGGCTACACCATTCCGGATATTTTTAGCCCCACACGCTTGTCATTACTAGACCGAGGTTTTGTTTATGCAACAGCTCATATTCGTGGCTGTAAATACCTCGGAGAAGAATGGTACCAGGACGGGAAATTCGACAAAAAGATAAATACGTTTACCGATTTTATCAATGCGGCAGAATTTCTTGGCCACATGGGTTATTGCGATCCTTCAAAAATTTATGCCAATGGTGGCAGCGCCGGTGGCTTACTCATGGGTGCCATTACAAACATGGCGCCTTATCTATTCAAAGGCATTGTTTCAGAAGTGCCATTTGTTGATGTCGTTACCACCATGCTCGATGAAAGTATTCCGCTCACCACGGGGGAATACGAAGAATGGGGCAACCCCAATGACCCACATTACTACTATTACCTTTTGAAATATTCTCCATACGACAACTTGCATCGCATGGCTTATCCAGCAATGTATGTTACTTCGGGATATCATGATTCTCAGGTGCAATATTGGGAACCAGCAAAATATGTCGCCAAGCTCAGAACGCTCAAAACAAATGACACGCCCCTGATCTTTGAATGCAACATGGATGCTGGTCATGGTGGTGGTTCGGGCCGTAGCACTGAGCGTTTAGAACGCGCAAAAGTTTTGGCTTTTATTTTAGGATTGGAAGGCATTGAAAAATAAGTTGGTCTTAATTTTCTTGTTTTGTTCGCAAATTCTCTTTGCGCAGCAGAGTGCTATAGAATCTTTTCGAGAGCGCCCCATTATGTATACAGATATTGGGTATAACGCCAATCCCTTCTCATTAAAGGGAAAGTTTGACCAGCAGGTCACTGAATTGGCCTATAAAAATAATTTCAGCCCCTTTTTAGGCTTGGGATTTGCCTATAAATGGTTTCACCTTCGGGTGGGCTTCCCAATAATCGGCAATATAAGGTCAGCAAGTAAATTTGGCCAAACAGCACAATATAACTTTGCTTATGACCTTACCTTTAAAAAAGTTTGGTACGAATTAGAATTTAAGTCCACCTTTGGTTATGCATTAAAAGATGCCGCTGCTTGGGACACCACATTAACAGCGTTTCAACCACACCTCATTATGCCGAAAGTCCGTTCGATGAATTTAATGATGAATGGTTGGTATTTTCACAATCCGGAATTTCAAATGAATGGCCTGCTTGGCAAAAGGGCACATTACACCAAAGAAATTTTGACGTGGTATTTAAAAGGCACCATGAATTATTTTGGATCGGCCAATAAAGCAGGCTCCTTGATTCCGAGCCAGATTCAAGATCAGCAAGTTCCGATGATGAATTTAAACAGGTTGCAAGCCTTTGACATCGGAGTGGTTCCGGGTCTTGCGTATGTCAACCGCAAAAACAATTGGCAAATTGGCGGCTGGTTTGGATTGGGCCCAGTGGTTCAGATCAAGGGGTATGAAACACCAAGCTACTCTAAATTAATGTTTGGTTTAGCGCCGCGCTTTGATTTCAGACTCATGGGCGGCTATTCTTCTGACGAACGCTTCTTTTTCCTGACCACAGACTTTGACAACAAGAGCATCCGTTATGATGCGTTCAATTATAGACAACTCTATTACGCGATCAAATTTGTTGCGGGTTACCGCTTTGCTACGCATAAAAAGACAAAAAAGTAGCGATTATTGAGGTTTGAAACGGATTTTTTGGTCGCCAACCTTCAGCTCAATTTCTAGTTCTTTGGGGGCATTGCTTAAATCAATAATTGATTTTTGTATAAATTCAGGATGCGCTTCTGTACCAACCCAAGCATTCACTTCAAGCGAAGAAATCCCGTTGTTTTGCACTTCGTAGGTATGTGAATTAAGTGGCACCAAGGATACAAAACCTTGCTCTTTTTCAAGTTGTTTTTTCGGGTAAATCAAAGAGATTGGTTTCTTAACGGCAGCCTGAACTTCATTTAGATTTTCCCTTCTGAGCTCCGGAAAATTGGCCTTGATCAAGGGTGTTTGCGCATCAAGTTGCCACACACGAAGGTAATCGACTTTAAATGTTGCTGGAAATTTGGTTTGCGCATCCGGACCCGGGTTAAAAGCGTAGCCATCCCGAGCAACAGCTAAGTTGAGCACAATATTCATGGGGGTTTCGAAGTCGCCGGCAAAATGAGAAACCGGAACGCCATTGACAAAGTAAGTGAGCGAGTTAGGCAGCCAAATGCCTGAATAAATAACTGACTGACCTACTAATTGATTTTTCATCCGAACCCAACCGCCCCAATCTTTTTTCAGACCCACTGCATTTTTCACGTAATCTTTGCGATTGGGTAAATGAATATCGATGTGAATGTCCTGGGCACGTTCACCTTTCATTTCCATGAAGTCAATTTCATCTTTTTGATTTTGTCCATAGAGCCAAAATGCCGGCCATAAACCTTTTCCTTCTGGAACTGTAGCTTTGCATTCAAAATAGCCATAGCGAAAAGTGTCTTTGCTCCAGAGGCAAGAGGTCAGGTAATCCAGATAAACGGAGTCATTCTTTACATCAATTTGTAGTTCTTTGGCTTGTGCTTGGTTGATCATCCAGTTTTCAACCTTGACTTTCTTTTTGACCTCTACGGCCTTGAGTTCCAAGTTTCCATTATTGACATCAATCATTTCTGGAACTGCCCATTGCTTTTGATCGAGTAAGAGCCCTCCCCACGGATAGCGCAAATGCCAACGATTTTCATCAATTCTTTTTGAACTGAATTCTTCACCAAACTGAAAATGCCAGCGGATAACCGTATCGGTTTTGAATTGGAAAAGTGCTGGTTGTAATTGGGCGTGTGAAAGAAAGTTAACCAGAAAAATAATGGGGAGTAGTCTTTTCATATCCAATTGATTCTTTAACAAATGAAAGAATTTATTCTAAAAATCAAATCATCAAATCATCAAATCATCAAATCATCAAATCATCAAATCATCAAATCAATATTTGATAAAGATATTTTTCGCTTCGGTGAAAAAGCGCAAGGCTTCCCAACCTCCTTCACGACCAACACCTGAGGCTTTGACACCACCAAATGGGGTGCGAAGGTCACGGACTAACCAAGCGTTTACCCAAACAATACCGGCTTGTACTAAATCGGCTACGCGGTGCGCGCGCTTGAGGTCAGAGGTCCAGACTGTAGCGGCTAAACCATATTGCGTAGAGTTAGCCATTTCAAGTGCTTCCTCTTCGGTATCAAACGGCGTTATGGTGACCACTGGCCCAAAAATTTCTTCTTGGTTGGTACGGCAAGTGTAGTGTAAGCCTTCAATAATTGTTGGTTCAATGTAGTAGCCTTCTGCGTGTTCGCCTTCTAA
This sequence comes from Crocinitomicaceae bacterium, assembly GCA_030833265.1. Taxonomy (GTDB): domain Bacteria; phylum Bacteroidota; class Bacteroidia; order Flavobacteriales_D; family Crocinitomicaceae; genus UBA952. Next base: position 15,602 of record JAURHO010000018.1, read on the forward strand.
CATTTTGCGCTTTCCTCCAAATAAGATAGTCCCACCTTCTTCTTTAGCCAGCTCAATATAACTCAGGATTTTTTCCATGTGAGGTTTGGAAACCACTGCGCCCATTTTTGCTTCAGGGTCTGTTGGGAAGGAGACTTTGTTTTTGGCCATTGCCGCGACAAAAGCCTCTTTGAATTGTTCGTAGATGGGTCTTTCAATAAAGATTCTGGAGCCACACAAACAAATCTGACCTTGATTGGCAAATGAAGAGCGGATGGTGGTGCTTAGGGCTTCTTTAAAGTCGCAGTCAGCGAAAATGATGTTCGGATTTTTACCGCCCAGTTCTAAAGAGAGTTTCTTGAACATAGGCCCGGCAGTGCGGGCGATGTATTCTCCTGTTTTGGTGCCGCCTGTAAACGAAATAGCTTTGATTTGCGGGTGCTTGACAATGGCATCACCAACATTGGGTCCGGTTCCATGTAAAATATTCAAAACACCGTCTGGCATCCCGGCTTCTTTAGCAATTTTACCAAGCATGTAAGCTGTATAAGGCGTTACCTCAGAAGGCTTCGCAATGACACAGTTTCCGGCAGCTAAGGCAGGAGCAATTTTCCATGAAAAAAGATACAAAGGCAAGTTCCATGGCGAAATGCAACCTACGACACCAATAGGTTTTCGAGTAGTGTAATTGAAGCCCACCCCTTCCATTTGATGAGATTCAGATGCAAAGTGCTCAATTGCCGTTGCAAAGAAATGAAAGTTAGAGACCGCGCGTGGAATATCGACATGTTTGGCTAGACTTAAGGGTTTGCCGTTGTCTTTGGACTCAGCAGCCACAAAAGCATCCATATTGGCCTCAATACCTTCAGAAAGTTTTTTAAGAATTTTTCCGCGTTCTTCAATCCCCATATTTGACCAAAGTGGGAAAGCAGCTTGAGCCGCCTGAACAGCAGCTTCTACATCTTCTGCGCTTGAATCTGGGATTAACGAATAAACTTTTCCGGTCGCCGGTTCGAAGTTATCAATATAGCAGCCATTGTGTGGTGCTACATACTGGCCGTTGATAAAATTACTTAGTTTTTCCATCGTAATACAAATGTAAGCATATCTAATGAGAGGTTTTGATACCTTTGTCATTATGAAAATCAGTGAAGCACAAGCCAAGGTTGATCATTGGATCCAAACGCTGGGTGTGCGATATTTTAATGAACTCACGAACACCGCCATTTTAATGGAAGAGGTAGGTGAGTTAGCGCGCATCATGGCCAGACGCTATGGCGAACAATCAGAAAAAGAATCCGACAAAGACAAGGACCTCGGCGATGAAATGGCCGATATTTTATTTGTCTTGTGCTGTTTAGCCAATCAAACAGGGATTGACCTCGAACAAGCACTTGAAAAAAACCTAGAAAAGAAAACCAACCGTGACGCCACACGCCACCTTAACAACCCTAAATTAACAGATGGAACAGCTCAGTAGTGTCAGTAAAACTTTGCGTTCGAGTCAAGGTGTTTTGGTTAATGCATTGCCAACCCAATATGAAATGCAGCTGTGGTCTCTAGTTGAAGAACACGTGCCGCAGCCCGAAGAAGGATCACCTAGGGCCATTCTTTTGTGCAAAGACGACCAACAAGCCCGCGCTATTCATGCGCAATTTGTGCAATTGGCGAAAGCCAAAGACCTCACCGTGGACCTCATTGTTGAAAAAGGAAACAAACTGCAGCAGCGCAATGACCTTTTTGATGGCACGGAAATCATTGTCGGGACAACGCGTCGCATGGCCGAGCTTTATTTTCAGAATGGGTTTAATATCAAAAAACTCAAGTTGTTTGTCATTCTTGAGCTTGATTTGCATATGCGTCAAGGTCACAAAGGCTATATTGTCCGCATGACAGAAAGCCTTCCAAAATGCAAGGTCATCTTTTTTAGTGCCAATGCCGATGAAGAGCGCACACTTGGTTACCTCGACGAATTTTATCCGAACATTCAGCAACTTGAGTTGTCTGAAGAAGCATGAGATCCGAACAACAACTCCTTGCCCTAAGACCTTCTGTAGAAAAAGCCGATCAAGAATCAAATCCAATCGAGCAGTTTCAAAATGAGGTGTTGCGCCCAATTCTTAAATTTCAACACGAACTTTGGCTACAAGAATGGCAACACAACCTGTTGTTTACAAAAGTTAAATCGAGCAGCAAAGAAGCCGAAC
>JAURHO010000179.1 GCA_030833265.1 Crocinitomicaceae bacterium
ACCGTCGATCACCTGCACACTTACCCGGGCGAAATCCTTTTTGCAACTTACGAGAGCCCCCAGACAAAGTCCGATATAATTCTGTTCATTTCTACAAGGGATGACTACAGTTAACTTCAAGCTTCTTCAGTCTTTGGAATGGTGATAATCGAGATAAATGCACTCAAAAATAATAAGTAAAAGACAATGCCCGACTGTCTTTGTAACATGCTTTCAAAAAGAGCATTGAGTACCAAGCTCAATAATAAAAACCCTAGTAATTGATCTTTGCGCTGCCAAGCCAAGCGCCCTATTGCCACCAAAATACTTATAAACAGCAGTAGGCCCAACCAGCCAATTTCTGCTGTGAGTTGCAAAAATTGATTGTGCGGATTCCAATGTTTGGCTGCCATTTCATGAAAACCCAAGTGATGCAGTTTTCGAGACATTTCTACATCAAGCCCACTGATACCTACACCCATAGGATGTGCTGCAATGATTTCACCACTAATGGTCCAGAGAATTAAACGCGCTTGGTTTCCGGTCATTTTCTGAGGGCATTCTTTCACGAATTTTTGCGGATCTGTGAGGTAGAGCTTACTCACGAGTAGGGTGTCAGAGATATTTTGCTCTAGACTTGGTTGCAGCGTCAACAGACCTTTGACTGACAACAAACCCAGTAAAATCAGCGACATAAAAATCGCTTTATTGAATTGATGCCAGGCCCAGCGCAATAAAAAATAGCTGAAAATGATGCCTAATAATAATATTCCTGCAAGACTCTCGAGTGGAATGTGCAGTAACGTAAAAAAAGCAATGAGACCTACAGCGATCCATTTTTGAAGGCTTGCTCGCTCTCTAAAGGTCAAGAGCAGGTAAAAAATAGCAAAGGAAAAAAATGCGGCAGCATAACTTGGATGATGGTTGTAGGCAAACCAAGAACTATGAAAAACCTGGGTGTCATGAGAAATGAAGTATTTGCCAACGGCTCGAACGATATAAAGTAGCCCTAATAAAAAAGCACCACTAACAACGCTGGTCATTACTTTTGATCGTTCTATCTTTTGTTGAGGCCTAAAGCTGAGCAACAAAGGAAATACTATGAATGATAATTTGTATTCTAAATAGGGGCCTTCGTTTACCGCCGTGGAATTATTGAAAATATATAAAGCATAGAGTGCATAGAGCACGGAAAAACCTAAAAAAATACCATTGAGCTTGAACTTAAGTTTTTTCTGAAACGCGCCGATTACAACCACTACTCCAAAAAGCGCAATTAGCTTGGACCCTAATTGGGGGAATGGAATCCAGAGCCCACAAAGCCCAAGAAAAGTATATTGATAGATTTTTTCAAAGGTCATGAGGCCAATACGTTTTGGTAAAAAGCCTGCAATTTGCGTTCTTCTGCAGTCCAGTTGTAAGAGTCTTGCACCATTTTTTTACCGTTGGCACCCATTTCTTTGGCTTTTTCAGGGTTTTCGGCTAAAAATTGAATTGCTTTGGCAATTTCTTTCGGATTTTCAGGATTGACACATATCCCGCAGTTATTTGCTTCAATTAGCGCTTTCCAGAGCGGAAAATTAGCACCAATAACGGGTAAACCCGCAGCCATGTATTCAAATATTTTATTGGGCTGGGCATTGATGTGATTCGGAAAGGGTAAGAAAGTGACTACCCCTGCGATGGCTTGTTGCTTGAGTTGCATCGATGTTTGTCGGTCTATGAAACCAAGTTCTTGAACCTTTGACCAGCCTTTAGATTGACTAAGTAAGGTTCTGAATTCAGGTTCAATTTTACCCGCCAAGGCTAAACTGACTTCGCTCAATTCCATCGCGTCAACTAACTCAGCAATGCCTCTGGATGGCCATATGCCACCAATATAGCATACAAATGGATCTTTTGGTTTTGCCTCTTGATCAAGAAATTCAATTTCTGAAGCTAACGGGAAATTATTGACATCAATGGTATTTGCATGCACGCGTTTGAAGCGCTGTGCAATATAAGGCGTAGCGGTAATAATGCCATCTAGCCTTGCTGAAATGTAGTCTTCTAGGAATTCTACTGCCCAAGAAATGATTTTGCGACCAGGCACCTTTGAGTTACCCATAAACTGTCTGGGTAGATCTTCGTGCGCATCATAAATGACTTTTTTACCTCTTTTTTTAAGCTGAAGGGCAATTCTCAAAAGCTCGGGATCGTGTAAATGGTAACAAACGCCATCAAGAGCAAGTGCTTTTTCAAGCACCTGATTAACGGTGGTGGTCATGCGCTTTTTGCGGGATAATCCGCGTGGGCCAGCACTATGAATGTGCACACCATCCTCGAGGCGCTCTTCAACACCTGTCAATACCAAATGAATTTCGTGGTCTGGAAAAAGTTTTACCAAAGAGCGACATTCTTTGAGGAAAATGCGAACATCGCGGTCGTGGTGAGCACTACTGAGGTGAATAATTTTGGGTAAGTGGGATGCTTGATTTTTCGTCATTTTCAGTCGCGCTGCAAGGCAAAAATACTCAATATATGTATGTTTTTGATATCTTCGCTAGGAATCAGATTTCATGCAACAAAAAAACGGTTTTCTCCAAAAAGTGCTCAGGCGCTTTTTCTTGGCATTTCGCCCAACCATGAATCAGCGCATTTATGACAACAATGGCAAACGCATCGCTCATACCCGCATCTCCAACACGAGTTTTATTGATCATCCGGAAAATTTAGTTTTAGGTGAAAATGTATTTATTGGTCATTTCAACTTTTTAGAAGCCAGCAACGGTATTACCATTGAAGAAGGCTGCCAACTCACCACCTACATCAACATGACCTCGCACTCAAGCCACATGGCCATCCGACTTTATGGCAAAAATTATCACCAGCCCAACCATGAAGTTTATGAAAGAGGCAGTATTTATATTGGTAAATACACTTTTATAGGACCGCATACTACGATTATGCCAAAAACCAAAGTGGGCAAAGGTTCTTTAATTGCGGCCTATAGCTACTTAAAAGGCGAGTACCCAGATTTTGCCATCATCAGTGGTAATCCCGCAAAAGTCATTGGCGACACCAGAAATCTAGACGAGCGTCAGCTCAGACAGCACGCAGAACTAAGAGCATTTTACGATGAGTGGGCAAACTACTAAATTCCCTACTTATTTAGGCACTTTTTTACTTTTTGCTTCCTTGTGCTTACCCGCACTCGAAATAGGGCAAACGCTCCCTTCAATCCATTGGATTGATTTAGGTTTGCCAATCATGGCACTCTGCTTAATTGTCTATTGGTCAAAGTTGCAATTCACAAAATATCACGCACTTCCCTTTCTGATCTCAATTTATGTAGCTTTCTCTTTACTCATTCAAGCGCATGCCACCACACTTTCTGATTATTTTGAGATATACAAATGGCTCAAGTTTGGTGTGCTATTGTTGTTTTTAAGTCTGATTGAATTTCAAATAATCAAGCGCAGTATCCCATGGTTGTTTGCGTTTTTAGTGTTGATCAATTTGCTGCATTTTTTCAATTGCCCAGGCATCAATGAACTGCTTGAAAACACCTATAATGGCGGATTACACCTGAAGTTTTTTGGTAAAAATTCTCTCGGAGCCCCTGCTGTAAAACGCATGGTCGGCACCATGGGCAATCCGAACATCAATGCCTTACTATTTACGTTTTTTAGCAT
>JAURHO010000180.1 GCA_030833265.1 Crocinitomicaceae bacterium
AGGCATGCCCATAGGCTTCTGCAGGTGATAAGAGACGCAGGGGCTAAAGCTGGAATTGCCCTTAATCCAGGCACTCCCTTAGAAGCTGCGCTTCCCCTCCTAGGTGATTTAGATGTGGTGATGTTGATGTCTGTCAACCCTGGTTTTGGCGGGCTAAAATTCATTGAGGCTGCAACTGACAAGGTGGCCAGACTCAAGGCACTCCGCACCAATCACCAAGCAAATTTTATTATAGAAGTAGATGGCGGCGTTAACCTCCACACCGGAGCGCAATTAGCCGCGGCAGGAGCCGATGCATTGGTTGCGGGTAGTTTTGTTTTCGGATCTGAAAATCCTGTCCAAACTATTGCCGAACTCAAGGCGCTCTAACGTAACAATTCACGGAAAATTGCGTTCAAAAAGCCTATGAGGATTTTCCTGATTTTTTGCTTTATTTTTTCTGGGACTTCTTTCCTTTTTGCTCAAGATATTAGTACACTTGAACACGAAGCTGCCGAGATACTTGCTAAAATAAGAGCTTCCCAAGAAGACGCGCAAACAGACCAGCTGCATTTGGCTTTTAAAAAATCGATGGCGGCGTTGGTTAAAAACAAAGGTTTTTTTGATTACACCCTCAAAGAATTGCGCATAGCTGACCTCCGTAGTGCAGACCAAACTGTCCGATTGCTCACCTGGAATATCGAATATGAAGACCTCTCCTATGCTTACGGTGGCTTTGTGCTCAGACGCGAAGAAGGTAAAGAAAAGGTGCTCATTCAAGAGCTCAATGACCAACTAGATCCTTATACCGTCAAACCCGAAGGCGTGATTGATTCAAAAATGTGGTATGGCGCCATCTATTACAAAATCATCGACTTTTCTTTTCAAGGCAAGACCAACTATTTGCTTTTTGGCTATGACGCCGGCACAACCATGAGCAACTACAAAGTGCTCGATGTCTTGAGTTTTAGTGGACAGGTCGTCAAATTTGGCGCCGCTGTTTTTAAAGATGCCAAACAAACCAAAAAAAGAGTTGTCTTTGAATATTCAAACATGGCTACCCTTTCTTTGGAATTTGAACCCAAGCGCAACCGCATTGTATTTGACCATCTTTCACCAGAGTCACCAGCACTTGACGGAGTGTTTTCTTATTACTTCCCCGATATGTCTTACGATGCATACGTCTATGACAGCGACCGAGAAATTTGGGTATTGGAACAAGATGTAGTGGCTACAAATCCAGCCGATGTCGGTGACAAATATTTCTACGCTCTGAATAAAAAAACCGGCCAAGTAGAAAAAAATAAGATGAATAAAGACTGGGTAAACCCAGCTGATCCAGCCAATCAAGCCAATGGCCAACATCAGGCTGCCTTGCCTGAACGCACCAATAACGAAGAATTCCCCGAAATTTCAAAGCAAGACCGCCCCAGATGGTGGCAGTTCAAGCGCAGAAGAAATTATAATCCAGAAAGCTACTAAATCTAAAAATCATGCAACTCGGTAAAATCAACCAACTCACCATTCAACGCTTTGCTCCTCCCGGAGCCTATTTGGTTGATGCCCAAGAAAATGAAGTTTTACTTCCTAACAAATATCTTGACCCCGAATGGAGCGAAGGCAGTGAGGTCGATGTTTTTGTCATGAAAGATTCCTCGGACCGAATTGTTGCTGTAACTGAAACACCCTACATCTTACTCGGTGACTTTGCCTATTTGGAAGTAGTTGAAGTTAACCCTTATGGTGCTTTTGTAGATTGGGGCCTCGACAAAGATTTATTTGTTCCGTTTGCCGAACAGCGCCACGCGCTACAAATTGGCGAAAAATACATGTTCACCCTCATGTATGATTACGACACCGACCGTTTGTTTGGTAGCATGAAGTTCAAAAAGAACTTAGTACCGTGTCAGGATAAAAACCTAGAAGGGCAAGAGGTCACTATTATGATTGCCGATGAAGGTAAACTAGGAAGAAACGTCATTGTAGAAAACCGCTATGAGGGCTTGATCTATAAAAATCATGTGACCAAAATTCTGAATGAAGGGGAAGTCATGACGGCGTTTATAGCAAGTGTGCGCGAAGATGGCAAGCTCGATATTACCCTAGAAGTGATCAATGACAGCCGTTATGATGCCGCCGAACAGAAAATACTTGAACTACTCAAAGCGCACGACGGATTTTTATACGTGCATGACAAAAGCGAACCCGATGAAATCAAGGCCATTTTGGGCATGAGTAAAAAAACCTTCAAGCAAGCTATTGGCAAACTTTACAAACACCGCAGAATCACGCTTGAGGCCAATGGTATTCGCCTCATTCAGAAGTAAGGATGATTGGTTAACGGCCGTCTCCATCGAGTAAGTTGCCAAGACCACCTAAAATTCCACCCTCCTCTTTTCTTGAAGTGGTGCCGTAAGATAAAATTCTGGAGGCTAATCTTGAAATCGGTAAACTTTGTAACCAAACTTTTCCGGGTCCTTGAAGGGTTGCAAAAAATAGCCCTTCGCCACCAAAAATGGTGTTTTTAATGCCTCCTACAAATTGGATATCGTAGTTGATTTCTTGGGTATAGGCAACAATACAGCCTGTATCTACACGCAAAATTTCACCTGGTTGCAAAGTTCTTTCAGTGATATAACCACCTGCATGGCAAAAAGCAAAACCATCACCTTCTAATTTTTGCATGATGAAGCCCTCGCCACCAAATAAACCAGTTCCGAGTTTACGCTGAAATTCAATGCCTACTGAAACACCTTTAGCAGCACACAAAAAAGCATCTTTTTGACAAACTATTTTGCCATTATATTGGAGCAAATCGAGTGCAATAATTTTACCCGGATAAGGAGAAGCAAAGGCTACTTTGGCCTTTCCAAAACCCTGATTGGTGAATGCTGTCATAAAAAGACTTTCACCCGTTAAAAGTCTTTTTCCGGCGCTAAAAAGTTTACCCATGAAACCTGTTTGGCCAGAACCGTCACCAAAAATAGTTTGCATTTCAATAGCTTGGTCCATGTACATGAATGCGCCTGCTTCTGCGATAGCTGTTTCTTGCGGATCAAGTTCAATTTCTACCAATTGCATTTCTTCGCCCTTGATTTCGAAGTCTATTTCGTGATTTGTTCTCATGTTGCTTTTTTTACAAAAATAGTAACAAAGTACAAGCCAAGTTATTGCTTAACTTTGTCTTATGGAACAAGCAAACCGTGTTGCCGTCATTGGCGGTGGAAGTTGGGCAACTGCACTCGTTAAAATATTGTGTAATAACCATGAGCAGGTGCATTGGTGGATGCGCAGCCAGTCTAGCATCGATCACCTCCAACGCTTTGGCCATAACCCTAAATACCTGCAATCGGTTTCTTTTGATACCAAGCAACTGGTTCTTAGCATCAATATGAAAGAAGTTTTAGCTGCGGCAGATGTTATAGTCATTGCCACACCCGCTGCTTTTTTACAAGAAGCTTTTGAAGGGATTGACGCCTCCCATTTTGAAAATAAAATTGTTTTCTCCGCCGTAAAAGGCATCATCCCGGCCTACAACGCCATTCCAGCTCGCTTCATTCACAAAAGCTTTGGCGTTCCTTACGAAAAAATTGGCATCATTTCAGGACCTTGCCACGCAGAAGAAGTAGCCATGGAACGCTTGTCTTACCTAACACTGGCT
>JAURHO010000181.1 GCA_030833265.1 Crocinitomicaceae bacterium
GGCATGTGTCATAGGACTAAAAATTCGATGCGAAGACAAATAAGCACCTTCGCTACTGCCTGAAATGATAATGTCTTCTGCCAACAACCTTCTGTCGGGAAAAGCATTCAATGTAGCGATGGTTCCATCGATGACAGCCTTTGTCCCAACGCTGACGCTGGAAGGCGTTTCAACAGCACAATCGGATGAATAGTAACGATTGATATCGTCAATTCGACGTCCCTCCCATATCCGGTCGGTAATGACCCGAATGTAGTGGTCTAAATTGCTAAATTCAGCGTCAAATCCGTTAATCATTCAGTCCTCATACTCAAGTTTTTACTTTAGGTTTTAGTTTTGGCTTAACAAGAACTTTTTGATCGATCTTCTCTAGAATAATTTTGACTGACTTGCGCACAATCAAATTGCCAGCGATGACGATGCTTTTCCCTGCTGATTTTTCTTGATCTGACAACCTTTCTTGTAACAGACTGGCTGTTGCTTCAACCATTTCGTCAAGTGGTTGATTAAAAGTTGTTAACTCGTAGGCGCCCCATTCAGCCTGAGGTACATTGTCGAAACCAACTACAGAGACATCTTCTGGAATTCGTAAACCAAGCTCATATCGCAACGTGTCCATGACAGAGAATGCCATGTGATCACTGGCCACAAAAATTGCATCGGGATGCTCATGTCCTGGCTTGAATAGCTCCAGCGTTGCAAGCCGAGCTTGTGCAAATTCGTAATTTCCAGTTGCACGTCCCCATATGTGGGCACCATGGTCCGCAAGACCTTCACGAAAACCACGTTCACGCTCTAAGTTTGTAGAAGATTCTTCGTTACCTGCTATGTAAGCAATCCGTTTATGACCTGACTTCACTAAAAAATTGGCAATTTCTTTTCCGCCTGCCAAATTGTCAGACCTCACCGAACTAACGGACTGCAAATTATTTGAACCAGAATTTCCCATTACCCGATTAAATAGAACCACTGGAATATTGGCGTCAGCGCAACTTCTGGCTAGGTCTGAGGAAAGTGTCGTTGCAGCCAAAATAATGCCATCAACATGGTATTGCAATATCTCCGTCACGAGGTCATCTGCATTAGATGTCTGATTGATAAACAAAAGAACGTGGTAGCCGTCTTTTTGCAACCTTTCTGAAAGACGCTGCAACGCGGCGGGATAAAAAAGGTTTTCAAGATACGACAGTACAAGACCAATAATTCGAGACTTACCTGTAATCAAACTACGGGCATGGGCATTCGGCCGGTAGTTGAGCCTAAGCGCAGCCTCCAATACTTTTGCACGCGTTGCCTCAGCAACACTAGCACCTGGCGTAAAAGTTCGACTGACAGCAGATTGCGACACTTGGGCCAGCCGAGCAACATCGATAGAGGTAATATTATTTTTCATACCTTCAATCATGCCAAAATTTATACAGAAGTCCAACCGCCATCTACCATCAAAGCACTGCCAGTGACCAACGCCGCTGCATCGCTGCATAGAAACACTACGGCGCCCATTAAATCCTCTAATTTCCCAATTCGACCTAGGGCAATTCGAGATTCAACGTAATGCTTAAATTCCGGATCAGACAACATTGGTGCTGTCATCTTGGTTTCGATGAAGGTAGGGCAAATCGTATTAACTCGGATGCCATGGGACCCAAGTTCCCAGGCTAATGCCTTTGTCATGCCCTCGACAGCATGCTTAGATGCGCAATAGACCGATCGTTTGATACCACCAACGTGCCCCATTTGCGAAGAGATGGTCACGATACTGCCACCCTTCCCAGCGGCTACCATGCCTTTAACCAGCTCTCTGGTAATTAAAAAGGTAGACCGGACATTGAGATTCATGACAGCATCAAGATCTGCCATGTCTGTTTCTTTCAATAAAGCGGGCTTATTTGTTCCCGCACTGTTGATGAGTATTTCAAAAGGCTCGAGCTTACCTAAAGTGATTTGAACCGCTTCCGTATTCGTAATATCTAGGCAAACAGTGACCGCATCGACTCCATGCTTTCTAACTGCTGATGCAACCTCTTCCAGCTCTTGGTGTGATCTTGACACCAAAGTCAAATTTGCACCAGCCTCTGCTAGAGCCAAGGCTGAAGCCATACCAATTCCCCTGCCTGCCCCCGTGACCAATGCACGACGACCATCTAGTCGAAATGAAGGCATTTTGGGAAAACTATCGCCAAACATGATCTGTCCTTTGATTTAAATTTAGCATACGTATGCATTATTCACAAAAATAGCGATTCAATAATTAGTAAAAACACCAGTAAATAACAATTTAAAGTAACTCATAATTAAGTTGCATACCTATGCAAAATAGAAGAAAAGTTACTTTTTGATGTGAGTGATCTATAAGGAACTAGACGTGGCTATTTCAGTATTCGACCTTTTCAAAATAGGAATAGGCCCGAGCAGTTCTCACACAGTAGGGCCAATGAGAGCAGCCAAACAATTTGTAGGATTGTTGATAGGACAAAAAAAGCTGCTTAAAACTCACAGAATTTCATGCCAACTTTTTGGCTCTTTAGGCTCAACAGGCAAGGGACATGCGTCAGATCAAGCACTGATTCTGGGACTAGCTGGAAATGATCCCGAAACTGTATGTATAGACTCAATTCCTGCGCTTTTAGCTACGATGCGACAAAAACAAGCGTTAAGTCTTATGGGCTCTCATGAAATTAGTTTCGTTGAAAACCGCGATGTCCAATTTTTTACAAAACCCTTGACATTTCATCCCAATGGATTGAAGTTTGATGCTTTCGATGCAAGTGAAACACTCATTGCCTCATCTACCTACTACTCCCTTGGTGGCGGATTTATTGTCAATGAAAGTGTTTTGATTGATGCAAAGAAACAAAAGTTAATTGCGCCCGATGTTGACATATTGCCCTACCCTTTTAGAAATGCCGATGAACTTCTTCAAATGACATCAAAACATGGGATTTCGATTGCGCAAATTATGCGACTTAACGAAAGACACTGGCGTTCAGATCAAGCGATTGACAAAAAGCTTTTGCAGATCTGGGAAACCATGCAAGCATGCGTTATTGCAGGAGGTGAAAAAGAGGGTCAACTTCCTGGGAAATTCAAAGTTAAGCGCCGAGCAAGAGATCTTTTCGTACAGCTTTCCAACAAACAAGACAGCCCCTACAAAGATCCGCTTGATGTGATGGATTGGGTTAATTTTTTTGCACTGGCTGTGAGTGAAGAAAATGCTGCAGGTGGACGTGTTGTTACCGCTCCTACAAATGGCGCAGCAGGAATTATTCCTGCTGTTTTGCACTATTACAAGAATTTTTATCCAAACGCTAATGAAACAGGCATTATTGATTTTTTTCTAACTGCTGGGGCAGTCGGTATTTTGTATAAAAAAAATGCATCTATCAGTGGCGCAGAAGTTGGCTGTCAAGGCGAAGTGGGTGTGGCCTGTTCAATGGCAGCAGCCGGCCTATGTGCAGTCATGGGTGGTACGCCTCAGCAAATTGAAAATGCTGCTGAAATTGGTATGGAGCATCACCTTGGACTAACTTGTGATCCTGTTGGCGGTTTAGTTCAAATACCCTGCATTGAGCGAAATGCTATTGCATCGGTCAAAGCGATCA
>JAURHO010000182.1 GCA_030833265.1 Crocinitomicaceae bacterium
AAAACTTATGAAATCGCGATAAACCCAGTTTTACTCAAAGCTCACGAAATTACACTTGATGAAGTCTTTAAGGCAGTAGAAGCCAACAATGAAAACACAGGTGGGGCCTATCTCGAGCGTCAGCACATGACTACCTATATTCGTACCGAGGGCTTGCTCACAAGTTTGTCTGACATTGAGCAAATTCAAATTAACCATCCAAGTGCCGAGACACCAATTTACATCAGAGATGTAGCCAAAGTGAGCTTTGGTGCTCAAATTCGTTACGGCGCCCTGACAATCGACGACAGAGGCGAGGCTGTTGGTGGCATTGTACTCATGCTAAAAGGTGCCAATTCTTCTGAAGTCATTGATTTGGTCAAAGAGCGTGTATCTAAAATTGAACAAAACCTACCGGAAGGGGTCGAACTGAATGTTTACCTCGACCGCACCAATCTTGTAGACCGCGCCATTCATACCGTGAGCACCAACTTAATTGAAGGTGCATTGATTGTCATTTTTGTTTTGGTTTTGCTCTTAGGAAACTTAAGGGCTGGACTTATAGTGGCATCGGTCATTCCCTTGGCCATGCTTTTTGCAATTGCACTCATGAATATTTTTGGAGTGTCGGGTAATCTGATGTCTTTGGGTGCGCTCGATTTCGGCCTCATCATCGATGGTGCCGTGATCATCGTTGAATCGACCCTACATATCTTACAACATCGCAAAGTTGGAAAACTATCTCAGGACGAAATGAACAGCGAAGTGTATCACTCGGCGTCGAAATTCAGTAAGAGTGCGGTTTTCGGTCAGATTATTATTTTGGTAGTTTACTTGCCTATTCTTGCCTTGGTTGGCATTGAAGGTAAAATGTTTAGACCAATGGCCCAGACGGTCATCTTTGCCATTTTCGGTGCGCTTTTGCTCTCCTTGACCTATGTACCCATGATTTCCTCCTTGTTTTTGTCTAAGAAAATCAAACACCAAACAGGTTTTAGTGATCGTTTAGTAGCGGCCATTCGCAAGCGTTATACACCCTTATTAATGCTGGTATTGCGCCAACAGAAATGGGTGCTCAGTATCGTTGCCCTTTTATTTGTAGTGTCCTATATGTTGTTTGGTAAACTAGGGGCTGAATTTATACCGTCTCTCGACGAAGGTGATTTTGCAGTTGAAACCCGACTCATGACCGGGACCGGCTTAACAAAAACAATAGAAACGACCACTAAGGCCTCTCAGGTTTTACTTCAAAATTTCCCTGAAATCAAACAAGTGGTCGGTAAGATCGGAACGGCAGAAATACCAACTGACCCAATGCCAATGGAGGCTTGCGACCTCATGATCATATTAAAAGACAAAAAGGAGTGGGTAAGCGCTTCTGATAAAGAAGAACTCGCTAGCAAAATGCAAGCAAAACTCGATGAAATTTTACCTAGTGTTTCTTTTGGTTTTCAGCAGCCCATTCAAATGCGTTTTAACGAACTCATGACTGGCGCCAAACAAGATGTCGTGGTTAAAATCTACGGTGAAGATTTCAATCTCCTGAGTCGCTATGCCAAAAGGGTAGGAGCCCTCGCGCAAAATATTGATGGTGTTCAAGATCTTTATGTAGAAGAGCTGAGTGGCTTGCCTCAACTGATTGTTCGGTATGATCGCACAGCTTTAGCGCGTTATCAAGTGTCCATAGCTGCCGTGAATCAGGCTGTTAATCTTGGGTTTGCTGGCCAAACCGCAGGCTTTGTTTTTGAGGGTGAGCGCAAGTTTGAACTAGTAGTTAAACTCAAACAAGATTTCAGAAAAGCACCAGCTGACCTCGATCAGCTCTTTGTAACCAATGAATTAGGGCAAGAAATCCCTTTGTCTGAATTGGCTCAGATAAAAATTGAAAATGGCCCTAATCAAATTCAAAGAGACGATGCCAAAAGACGCATCTTGGTCGGATTCAATGTGCGTGGTCGAGATGTAGAGAGTATTGTTTCTGAACTGCAGCAAAAGATGGATCACTCTATTGAGTTTGAAACGGGCTATTTCTCCAAAATAGGGGGAACCTTCGAAAACCTGGTGCATGCCCGTGACCGACTCCTCATAGCGGTGCCGATATCTTTATTACTGATCTTCTTTTTATTATATCTCACCTTTCAATCGGTTAAACAAGCCGCACTTATTTATTCAGCAATTCCGTTGGCTTCAATCGGTGGTATTCTAGCACTGTATTTCCGAGGGATGCCTTTTTCGATTTCAGCTGGTGTTGGTTTTATTGCCTTATTCGGTGTAGCAGTGCTCAATGGTATTGTCTTGATTGCCGAATTCAATACACTTAGGAAAACAGGTGCGCCACTTTTACAAGTAGTAGTAAAGGGAACCGCAAACCGCCTCAGACCAGTGCTCTTGACTGCATTTGTAGCATCTTTAGGTTTCTTGCCTATGGCGCTCTCTCATGGCAGTGGGGCTGAGGTTCAAAAACCGCTGGCAACAGTTGTAATTGGCGGGCTCATTACCGCTACCTTATTGACGTTGTTTATTCTTCCAATACTTTATGTCATTTTTGAAAAACCCTTTAAAATGAGAAAAAAGAAAATCATTTCCATGATGCTGCTCTTGTTGCTTAGTCCGAATCTAATGGCGCAACAGCGCTTCACTGATGCTGAGCTTTTTTCGAAATTATTAGATCAAAATGGTTGGGTCAAGGCAGAAAGTCTTGAAGCCCAAAGACAGCTCTCTATCGGTAATGGTTCAGCTAATTGGCAGCCCCTTTCTGCTTCTTTCATGATGGGGCAGTTCAACTCCAATTACAACAAGGATAACAATGTTACTTTGTCACAAGCCATCCCGATTTCAGGTTCAAATCGACTGCAAATGCAAATTGGAAAGGCCAATGCAGCACTTTCTGAGGTTCAACTCGCCTTACTTAAAAAGGACTTTCAACAGAGTTTCGCAACCTTACTGCAAACCATCCGATACCAGACCAAAGAACTGCTGCTTTTGCAAGAACAAGATTCCATTTATCGTTTGCTCGATCAAAAAATGCAGCTCCGCTATTCCTCAGGGGCAATTTCAAAAATGGATCAAGTTTTAGTGCATTCAAGAGCGGCAAGAGCCAGCACACAAGTTGCCCAACAAAAACAAGCACTACAGAACAGCTGGACCCAACTCTATGCGTTCATGAACTATGAGGGGCCTTCTTTTGAACTTGCTGATGGCTACGATTTTGATCTTGTTCAATTGCCAATTGCAACTAGTGCAATTGCGCATCCTTTGCTTGAGCAATACAACAAGACCGCTCAAAAATTAGATTTGGACATCAAGCTTAATAGGGCAGGGCAAGTGCCGCAATTAGCTTTGGGTTATTTCAATCAAACTTTAGTGGGCACTCAAAATTTAAACGGTCAAGATGTTTATTTTGGTCCGAATACCCGTTTTCAAGGAGCCCTTGTTCAAACGCAAATCCCTATTGATTTTAAAGCAGCTCAGCACAGAAATGCAGCCTTACTCACAGAAGTAGCTCAAAATCAGTATCAGCAACAGCAAGAATTACAGGCGTTCTCAAAAACACGTGCTCAACTCTATGCGCAATACACCGAAATGAGCACGACGTATCAAACCCTCTCTATACCGCTCCA
>JAURHO010000183.1 GCA_030833265.1 Crocinitomicaceae bacterium
GTCTTCTCGAATTAAAATTTACAATGCGAGCGGAGTCCTTCAGATGTCAGTCAATTTTGAGGAGGGTCAGGAACTCGACCTCACTCATCTTCAAGCAGGGCTTTATTTACTCCAGCTCGAAAATGGACAGCATTTAAAGGTTGTTCTGAAATAAGTTATTGAAACAGGTTACTTATCATCCAACATATTGATGACGCCTCCTTTGCCATCTGTGATGATTGTTTTGGTATTTGGAGAGGAAGACAATTTGATGAAGGCCTGAATTTGGTTCATTTTCAAGACATTTGGCGTGAGACTCGAGTTGAGCATGTCGTTGGCCGCTTTGTTTGCCTTGGCCTCAATTTCGATACTTTTAGCTTTTCCTTCTGCTTCAATTTTAGCGGTTTCTGCGCGTGCTTCTGCCTGAACGATTGCATTTTTCTTCGCGCCTTCAGCCTCTATCAATTGTCTATCCATTTCTTTTTTCTGGCGATCGAGCACAAATTCCATGCGCAAGGCTTCTTGTTCGGCTTCTAGTTTTGCTTCGATAGAACGCGTTAATCCTTGCGGAAGACTAATACTTTTGAGCAGGACTGCCTCAATCACAAAGCCCTTCTCTTCACAGACTTCGGCCAATCTTTTTCTGATTTCTTGTTCAATTTCATTGCGTTTGGCGCTGTGCATGTCTTTGGCATAGTAGCGCGAACACACATCAGAAGCCGCCGACCTGAAAACAGGCAATATGAGGTTTTCTTCATAATTAAGCCCCGTTTCTTTGATCACTTTTGGCACATCTTCGGCCTTGATATGATACAGAATAGAGCTTTCGGACAAAATAGTTAGACCCTCCTTTGATGGAAGATTTTCTTTAATCGATAAGTTCATTGTTCGGACATTGACCTTGATCACTTTGGTGATAAAAGGGTTGTAGGCCACAGGCCCCGCTTGTCGAACTTTGTTGTCGATTTTTCCGAGTTTACTCTTGACCGCTACTTGATGAGGTCTCACAACTGTACAGCTTGCAAATCCGGCAGCCAATACAGCAAAAAATAGTAACTTTTTCATTTTTCAGGTTTTGTCGAACCTGAACCAAAGCCCATGCCAAGCCCATGTTTTTAGACCAGCATTTACATTGGTTTTTGTTATGAAGAGAATTAGATTTTTTTCAAGCTACTCATTTACCTAATCAAATTCAGATGGCCGTTGATGGTTTGACTATCTTGTCCGTTGATAAATCGGTAGGTAACCTGATAAGTATATGTACCAACCGGAGCAGCTCCTAAATTTGAAACTGAACCATCCCAGCCAATTGAGGCGTCTGCACTTCTGAAAATTTGTTCGCCCCAACGGTTGTAAATGCTCAATTCAAAAGCACCCGGATCAATATTTCTACCGTAGACCTTAAACACATTGTTGAGCGCATTGCCGTCTGGGCTAAAAGTATTCGGTATGTACAGTGCAGCGTCTTCAAGAATGTTCAGTACACTAGTGATTTGGCTTGAACAACCTTGGTCATTACTCACCTCTAAAACAAAACTCAAGTTGCCAGAGGTGTTATTTGGAATGGAAAAAATGGGGTTTTGCAAGTTGCTGGTTTGAAAGATGCCCGTTTCTGAGCTGAAGGTCCAGTTCCAGTTAGTAATTTGCCCCACGGACTCATCAATCATTTGAATTTCAGGCTGACCAAATTCGAGTAATTCAGGGTTGCTCGTAAATGCGGCTATTGGTTCTGGAATAACAGTTAAGTTGACTGTAATAACACTATCACAGCCATTGATATTTGGCACAGTATAATTAAACGATGTACTTTCCGTATAGGTTTGGCCATTTTGAGCAAAATAGCTTCCGCAAGAAGTGACATTTACTGTGTCCGAAGACCCTTGAAAGATGGTTAAATTTAGATTGACGGTGCTGTCGCAGCCGTTTACATTGCCGCCAACAATTGTATATAGCGGTGAATTTGTTGAACTTAAATAGGTGTTTCCGTCAATCCAGGTAAAGCTACCACAAGCGCTTTGTTGGTTTATCCCGATGCTGTTCTGACTCACTGCTAAGTTGAGCGTAACAACAGAATCACAACCACTGGCGTTGGTTAGTGTTACACTCTGGTTGCCGGCACTATTAAAAGTAAGCCCATTCCAATTATATGGAAATTGATCATTACAAACTGTTTGATTAACGGTAACCGCGTCTGGGACACAAGCTCCACAGCAATTCCCAGCTTGGGCACTCACGGTCAACGGAGTAGAGCTGTCCCAGCAGTTGTATTGAACATTGAGGCCTCTCAGCACACCACCAAATTGAGTCTGAAAATAATCCACAACCTGATCAACGGTATTACAGCCTCCTTGGTTGGCATTGACATTACAGCTGTAAAGGCAAATGATGCCGTTGTTCCAGCCGTTTGGAATATTGAAATAATTCGGATTCGGAGGGCTGATAATATTTACGGGTGGTGCAACATTTACGGTCAGTATAGACGTATTGATACCGGTAAAACTGGAGGTGCTTATTGGAAAGCCGCAGTTGTTATTGTTTTGTGCTGAATTGAAGCCAGCGTACAAGACCTCGGTGACACTATTGACGAAAGGTCCGCTGAATGTCACATTTACTGGTTCATAGGTGCAAATACCAATTTTCAGATTGGGAATGTTTTGATCAACGACAATATTGAGATTACCGCCATCATAGTTAGCGAATAAAATCCAGTTGCCATTCGGATTACAATTAGGAGAGTAAGTGGACTGAGCTTGAATCGAAAGGGAACACAAAAAACAAACGAAGAGCAGGAGCTTTTTGAAAGGTTTAAAAAAAGTGAGCATGCGCATTAAAAATTTCAATTAGGAGAGCGGAGTTCCCTATCAAACAAATGTCCTATGACTTTGTTTTAGGCTAAAATCAATTCCATGAAAACCTTACTTCTCTCTATATTTCTTTGCTTCATTACAGCGATTTTTGCCCAGACTAATGTTTCGGGAGGGATCTATCAAAATACCACATGGTCATTGAGTGGAAGCCCTTATGTGGTAACAGGGTCGGTGGTCGTATTTCCTGGAAAAACACTTACCATAGAGCCTGGGGTTGAGATACAGATCAACAACCAAACAGCTAGCAACATTTACATTGAAACCCGCGGCACCCTCAACTGTGTCGGGACAGACCAGCTTCCTATAAAAATTCACGCTTTGTACGACACCATGAGCAATGTGGCTTGGCAAGGGTTTGTTTGCACAAATTCTCAGGGCGGAGTCTTGAATGCAGATCGCGTTCAGATTTCAAATGCCTATGCCCCTTTTGCTTACGAAACCATTCCTACGACACTTTCTTACACCAATAGCAAGTTCATCCGTTGTTTTCAGGCCATCAATGTCGGGACCAACCTTAATCTTTCGAATTGTGAGTTCATCGACAACGAAGTAGGCGTTTATGGCTGGGCTAATTTTAATATAGATAACTGCTTCTTCAAAGATAACACGACTTCCATCTTTGCTTATGCGAGTGCTTTCAATCTAAGTAATTGCAATTTTGTCGACAACCAAATTGGTGTTTCTTTTCAAGCCAATGCAGTAGACTCTATCGTTATTACTAATTGCGCATTTTCAAATAACGGTTTG
>JAURHO010000184.1 GCA_030833265.1 Crocinitomicaceae bacterium
GTACTCGTTCAATGTTTTGATAGCAAATCCATATTTTTTTGCCATTTCCTGAATACGCTGAATAGAACTATTAGCCTCCGCCGCATCCTTGACTGTAAAATCAAATGCCTGACCAATTGGGTGTTTCCCACCCTTGCCCTGATGATAACCATCATTTAAAGCTGTGAATCGCTGTAGTTGATCCCCTAATAAATCTTGGGTCATTTTTGCAAATTCAGCTGTGTATGCTCGAACTCCACCGCCAGCAATAGTTTCAGCCCCTTTTATTCTTAATCCAGATAATGCAGAAGCACCAACCATTTTATTCAGATCTTCTTGAGCCTTTGCTGCTTCTGCTGCTTTTGCCTTTGCCTCTGCTTCACGTTTCATCCTCAGCGTATTTTGTATTAGTCTTAAGGCCAGATGATGTTGCAGCTTGAGCTTGATTCAATTGCAATATTGCTTCTGAACTACCTGTAGCCACTTTTGATAATTGCTCCAGTCTTGCAGCACTATCAGCAGTAATTTTATCAAATTGACTCTGTGAATCTCGATAAATTGCAGCAGCTTCTTTGAAATTACCCTGAGCTGCTTGAACTGAAATAGCAATTAAACCACCTAAACCATCCCCTAATAATTGAACGGTAGTTGATACACCTATTGCAGTTTTTCCAACCAACAATAATATCTTACCCAGTCCATCACCCACACTTTGAAGCTTCAACCCCTCTTTTGATGATAAAAACATTGCTTCTGCAACAGATGTCATTGCAGGCATAAATCCTTGCACCAGTTGATTTTTTGCACCCTGAAATTGTAAATTCACAGCCTGTGTTTGAGCAGCCAAGATTTGAGACTGTTGAATAGCCTCCTTAGACTTGATCACACCAGCATCTTGTAGCGCCTTTCCATACTCTTCAATTTTTGCACCGCCTTCAGAAAATAAAGGCATTAGATTCCCTAAATCACTGGCCAAACTTTCAAAAACAAATCGTTGTTCTTGTGAAGAAGCTCCAAGTGAATCGAGCTTATCCTTGAGCATTTGTACCGCTTCAACACCATCTTTTCCTTGAAGTGTCTTTGAAAATGCTTTGATTTGATCATCTGTTAATTTAGTATTATTTTTTAATGCATCAAAGAAATCTGCCGCACCACCACCGCCAGTCGCACTAAATTCTCCAAGTTTTTCTTGCACGTCAGCAAAAATTGAACCAAGCTGGTCTTGTGAAATACCCAATTGCTCAGCAGCATAGGTAAATATCTGGAAGTTTTCGATGCCGACTTTTGCCCGCATTGCTAACATTGCCATTTCTGAATCAGCCTTAGCTGTCTCAATAGCCATTTTACTAAGACCAGCGACAGCCAAAACCGTACCACCTGCGGCCAACCCTGCCAAGCCTGCTGTCGCAACCAATACACTGCCTTGCATCCCCTCTAGGCGAGTTGTTACATCACCAATAAGCGAACCTAATTGCGTCCCACCCAATGATTCTCTAATTTGGTCTCCAAATCCACGAAATGCGTCTGACATATTGCTGGCGCTTTGTGATGCTTGTCTTTCAGCACGATTCAACCCTTGTTCAAATGAACCTAATCGCACCAATAAATCTAAGGTCAACCGACCAAGGGATGCTGCTGCCATGTTTTTCTCCAGGCAATAAAAAAGCAGCCAATGAGCTGCTTTAAGTTAAATTCAATTTCAAAACTACTTCCCAACCATACTCATCAGATAATCTTCAACACCAATCTCTACAGGCTTAGGCTTCTGTTCATGTGGCATGAAGTCAAATGGCGAGAATGCTTTAGCACCTTTGCCTTTGTTTGAATTTGCATAGAAAGATAAAATATTGCCTACAGCCTGTTCTACTCTGCGCCCAATATTTAGAGAGCCGTATTTAGATCTATAGGCAGCCCAGATAGACATTTCAGAAACACTTATTTTTTGCTCTGCTTCTTCGATGGTGTTGCCACCGATTCCGTTGAGGACGAGTTCACAGAGGAGTTCGTTTCTTCCGAGTTCTTCTTCACTAACTTTCCCATAAAGTTGTTCACATCATCAGCAATTTTGTAGAGAGCATTAATGAAGCTTGGATCTGAATCATAAACGTCTTGGATTGAAGAAAAGAAAGGAGTTCCTTTGCTGTCTTCGCAAATCGTTCCTAGAATTTGTGATGCTTGCAGATGGTCAGAATCAACTGATTTTACTTTTGATTTTTCAATGTCCTGAACATCAAAATCCCACTCAATCGCTTTTGATGCTTCGCGGCTTGCTTTAAAGCTCATACGTTTTACAAAGACTTGACCTTCAAGCTCTACAACATCACCAATGGTCAATTTTGGGTTTTCAGAGACAGCTTTTAACTGTTCTATATTTTCTTGGGTAACTTCTACAGACCACTTAACATCACGCTCAACTGGCGCACCAGCCTTAGTAATATTTTTCGCTTTCTTAAAATCTACTTTAGCCATTTTAATTCTCAAAAGTAAAAGCCCCTTTCGGGGCTAGATATTAAGGTTTAGGGGTGAATGCCACTGTAGTTTCGCGCTCTAAAGTTACTGTGTAACCCACCAAGGCATCTGCTTCAAAAGTTGGAACTGGTGTGGAAATTCCGCCCTTAAACGACCACCATGAACGTGTTGTCGGCAATGTAACCACAGCCCCTGTCGCTGTTGGTGCTGCTGTACCTTCAGATGAACCTAGATAGAATTCCAAGCCATCTTTTTTAGTTTCTGCCCAATTAATCATTTGCAGATGTGATTCATTTTCGGTGTCTAAATTGAAACCTAAAGAGCCTTGAGCAGGATCAGCCAAACCCGTTAGATAAGATTTGCTTTGTGTTTCGTCTAAGCATGTCTTTTCAATTCGAGTAGTTGAATCACCACCCAGATCAATTGCGGTTAGACATGCGAGTTGTGTAATGGTTGTTCCATCGAATGCATAAACATTCGTACCCTGAACGCGGACTTCTGCCATGAGTAGCTACTCCTCTTTTTTGGCATAAAAAAAGGGTCAGATTTCAAATCCGACCCTATTGGTTAAAAAAAATTTATCGTGCTAAAAACCAATTTGCATCAAATCCACGACTGAACAGCTTCGTGTCTGTTTCATATCCGCTGATTCGTGGATTTAAGATATAGCTGCGGTTTTCTAGGGCTTTTCGGATTGCATCACGCCCTTCATAAGCACGTTTTTGATTAGTGTCATAGACCATTACTTGGTACATGATGTGATCGGTCTTTGCAGGGCAATCAAGGCTATTTTCAGCATTGCCGCCGACCTCTTGCCACACCGCATATGGTGTTGCTGTTCCAATTGGCGCAATGTCTTCATAAATGCGAAGGTTGTCGCCAAATATGGCTTTGACCGCTGCATCAGCATTTAATGCTTTAAATATGGGTAGAAACATCATAAGTTCGCCAATTCCTTATCTAGTTCAGCATTAAATACTTCTGAGAATTTGTTTGTGACTTGCTGAATATTGTTTGCCAATGCAGGACGCATGAATGGAGTTGCTGGCATCTTGGACGTTCCTAGCTCCAAAAACCTCCAGTACCGAGTGTCACCGCCACTAGTATTTGGT
>JAURHO010000185.1 GCA_030833265.1 Crocinitomicaceae bacterium
AAATGCAGACAAGAAAAATCAGCTTTGCCACACTCTGAATGGTTCAGCCCTTGCGTTGCCGCGTATCGTTGCTGCTTTGCTCGAGAATCATCAAACAGCAAACGGTATCAATATTCCCGAGGCACTGCATAAATACACGGGCTTCACGACCATCGACTAAGCGCAAGCGCTCTTGTTAAATCTTCTTAATTCCCAACATCTAGGTTGGTTTTACGAACCGATGGTGTATTTTAGCGACTATGAAAAATTTTAACGTATTCATTGTTTTTGCGTTTAGCCTTCTCCTTGCTTCGTGTGGAGACTTGGACAAGCCGAAGCATCTGAAAGCGATTGCCCGTATGGAGAAATCTTTAGACAGCATGCATACGGTGCTGAAGGAGAATCGTTTGGACACATTGGCTGGGATTCAAATTGCGGCAAATGCTTTATTGACGCGATTTAAAACGTATTACGTGACAGACACCATAGACATGGAACTTGGAAAAAAGATGAATCAATTCAAGCGCATCATGAAATCCATCAAACCAAAAAAAGGTCGAGGTGCGAAGAAAAATGCGAATAATTCTGACATAATCATTACCGACCGATCCATTGGAAATGGATTTGCCGTCGTTCATAACGGATTGAAAGCTGAAGAGGAAACGTTAATTACGTTGAAAAGAGACATCGAAAACGGGAATGGTCGACGTGATAAATACGGAGAGTATATAAAATTTGAGCAGCAGAAAGTATATCAGCTTCAACAATTATTGAAAGCTTATGTAGATCACAAAAACAAAACCATCAAAGATTTCAATGAAATTTATGCTGAGTTAAATGCCTTTTCGCTCAAATTGATGGAAAAGAAATAACCGAGTTTGAACCATCGCACTTTGAAAATAAAGATCCTCTTTCTGTTCATCCTGCTTTCGCCTTTCACGTATAGTCAGGGTGAAACTGATCAACAATTGGCGCAACTTTATTATTCCAAAGGTGAATTTGTGAAGGCGATTGGGTACTACGAAAAATTGTACACTGCAGATCCATCAAAATTCTACTTTAACCGTTACCTCGATTGCCTTATCGCGACAGATCAGCGAAAAGATGCCGAAAAACTATTGAAAAAACAGGCTGCTGCAAATCGTTTTGACAGTGAGTACAAAGTACGCTTGGGACAATTTTATGAGGATGGCGACGAGGCAGATAAAGCACAAAAAATTTACAGCGAACTCATTGATGAACTTACACCAGACGCAGGACAGATTATCCAACTTTACAACGCATTCAAAAGCAAAGGAAGAAACGACTTGGCCTTGCGAAGCTTAGAAGCAGGACGAAAATTATTGAAAGAAACATACCCCCTACATTTTCAATTTGCCGAATTGTATGGCGCCATGGGTCAGACTGAGAAAATGATTGGCGAGTACCTCGATCTTCTTGACTTTTATTCTAGTTACTACCAAACCTTGCAAACCGTATTGACCGCACAATTTGACTTGAGCGCAAAAGAGTCGAAAGAATACGACATGCTCAAAAATGCTTTGCTCGAAAGGGTGCAGAAAAAACCAAATGATACAGTATATGCCGAAATGTTGATTTGGCTCTTCCTACAACGCAAGAACTTCAACGCTGCACTCACACAAGCACAAGCCTTGGACAAACGACAAGGAGAACAGGGATTGCGCGTGATTGATGTCGCGAAGATTTGTGTGGAAAACAAAGATTACGAAACAGCGCGCAAAGGCTTTAAGTATGTCCTCTCACTTGGAGAAGATAAATCGTATTACTACGAAGCAGAACGCGCGCTATTGAACACCCGATTCCTAGAAGTGACCACCAACCGAAATTTTTCAAGCGAAGAACTCAATCAAACCATTCAGGAATACCGCACGACACTCGAACGCCTTGGGCAAAAAAGATCAGGTGTGCCACTTTCCATAGAACTCAGCCATATTCTTGCTTTCTATGCCAATCAATCTACTGAAGCTATTGAGATACTGACAAAGGTTTTAGCTATCGCTAATCTCACAGATATGCAGAAGGCAGAAATCAAAATGGAGCTTGGTGACATTCAAGTTTTGCACGGAGACATTTGGGAAGCCTCCCTGCTCTACATGCAGATCGAAAACACGTTTAAATTTGAACCGATCGGCAACGAAGCGAAGTACAAGAATGCACGAATTTTCTATTATGACGGTGAATTTGATTTTGCGCAATCGCAGCTCAATGTGTTGAAAGAATCCACATCAAAACTCATTGCGAACGACGCCATGCAACTGTCGCTTTTGATCACGGACAATTTTGGTCTTGACAGCAATTACCAAGCAATGACGTGGTTTGCAAATGCAGATTTATTGATTGAGCAACACCAATATTCGCGGGCCTTTGCCTTGTTTGATAGCATCATCAAAAACTTTCCTTACCACAGTTTGGGAGATGAAATCTTAGTGCGAAAATCCAAAGCGATGCAGCAGCAAGGGCAATGGACAGAAGCCGTTCGCTATTTGGAAGAATTACTGAAATACCACCGCGAAGACATCCTAGCTGATGATGCCATTTTTCAGCTTGGAGAACTCTATGAACTGCACCTAAACAATTTGGAAAAAGCGGCAGATTATTACAAAACATTGCTGTTTGACTTCAAAGGAAGCCTTTATGCTGAAGAGGCTAGGAAACGATTTAGAGCCTTGCGCGGAGATGTCCCCGATGAAGATGATGCCCAATAAACAAACCCAAACCTTTCGTGTTATGTATGCTATGAGAACATTCAGTTTATTTTCCGCATTGTGTATTGCACTCAGCGCGTGCTCACAAAAAGAAGAGCAGTCAACGACCACACCAACAGCGAAAAAAAATGTCAATTTGGATTCACTGCAAACTGCCTATTTTGCCTCAGGTTGTTTTTGGTGTGTTGAAGCCATTTTTGAATCTTTGGATGGTGTTGAAGAAGTGGTTTCAGGTTATTCTGGTGGGAAAGAAAAAAATCCAACGTACGAACAAGTATCGGCAGGATTGACTGGTCATGCAGAATCTGTAAAGATCTATTATGACTCCACAAAAGTAAGCTACCAAACGCTGTTGGAAGTCTTTTTTGGATCGCACGACCCTACTACCTTGAACCAACAAGGACCTGACCGTGGAAAGCAATACCGTTCAGCCATTTTTTATAAAAATACGGGGGAAAAAGCTGCCGCAGAAGCATACATTCAAGAGCTATTGAAAGCCAAAACGTTCAGTAAAATCACAACAGAGGTAGCGCCTTTCTCGAAGTTCTGCGAGGCAGAAGACTACCATCAAGATTACGAGCGGATGAATCCTGACAATTCATACGTTCGAGCTGTTTCCATCCCTCGATTGAATAAGTTCAAGCAGAAGTTTCCGAAGCTCCTCAAAAAGAAGCACTAATTGAATATGAATTGACCTCTGAAAAAGCAGTGCATCGGTCAAGTTTTCCTTCATTAATTCAGGTTTTTTTATACATTTGGTTCGTATTTGGCAACCGCCTTTGATTTCACGCGTCAAAGGGTTGTTGAAGGAATAAAAACCAACTACTTATGTTGAAAAAACTACATTACATTCT
>JAURHO010000186.1 GCA_030833265.1 Crocinitomicaceae bacterium
AGGTCCGAAGGTTGCTAAGGCCCAAAGCAAAATAGAAATGGCAACAATGATCTTTCCTGCATCCGTTACAAAAAGTTTGACTTTTTCAAGGACAGTGATGCCGACATTTCCCATTCTAGGCGACTTATATTCAGGTAATTCCATGATGTGGAAACCCTTTTTCTCTTGCTTAAGCAGCACATTTAAAAGGATTGCCGTGAGCAACGCAAAGAGAATACCTAGAAAATACAAGCCAAACAATACCAATCCTTGTAAATTAATTAGGCCGAACAAGTATGTTTTTGGAATGACCAAACTAATTAAAAGCGTGTATACTGGAATTCGGGCCGAGCAACTCATGAAAGGAGCCACTAAAATCGTAATGAGTCTTTCTTTTGGGTCAGCAATGGTGCGCGCCGACATCACACCAGGGATGGCACAGGCAACACTTGAGAGCAGTGGAACCACACTTTTTCCATTCAAACCAAATGGGCGCATCAGTCGGTCCATGATAAACACCACCCGAGATAAATAGCCGGTTTCTTCAAGTAAGGCAATGAAAAAGAATAAGATGGCAATTTGGGGTACAAAGACCAGCACACCGCCAATGCCAGGGATCAGACCCTGTGACAATAAATTAGTGAAGAGCCCTTCAGGCAAGTGGTTGGCAACAAAAGCACTTAGGTTTACAAATTGCTCGTCAATGAAATCCATCGGGATAGCTGCGAAGGTGAAAATCAGTTGAAACAGCAGCAATAAAATGAGCGCAAAAATGCCATAACCCCAAATCGGATGCGTCAGGACGTAATCTAGTTTTGTTGAGAAAGCAGGTTGATTTGCTTGTTTACTTTGAACAAGTGCAGCGCTGCGAATTTTGTCAAGCCTCAAATTCGCATCAGATTGTTGCTCTTGTGGATCTTGAGTTTGAAGCGCTTTGCTGCCAATGAATGCTTTGGTTGGCTTTGCGTTGTTTTGCGCAATGCTTGAAAGGATTCTTTCTTTTCCGAGTTTGACGCGTGCATTGCTTTGAATGAGCTGTATTCCAGGAAAGAGGCTCAGGATTTTTTCGGTATCAATTAGCAGGCCTTTGGCGATAGCGCGATCCCACATGTTGAGGATCAAAATCACGGGAATCCCGAGGTCATAGACCTGACTAAAGAACAATAAATTGCGCTCAATTTGCGCGGCGTCGGCTACAAACAAAATGAGTTCGGGATGTTCGGGATGCGAGGCATTACACAAGGCTTCTTGAACGATCGCTTCTTCATTGGAATGCGGAAAAATACTGTAGGTGCCTGGAAAATCTAGAATTTGATGAATTTCTTGCCCTATTTGAAGTGAGCCTTGGCGCAATTCAACAGTTACCCCAGGAAAATTGCCAACTTGCTGCCTAAGGCCAGTAAGCATATTAAAAACTGAACTTTTTCCTGTATTGGGATTTCCGATTAACGCAATTTTCATGGCCTCACAAAGCTAGTCAAAAATGCGTCATGCCGATTTGACTTCGATAAAACGAGCTTCTTCTTTACGCATGGAAAGCACGTTTCCGTTGCATTCAAAAGCAATAGGATCTCCAAAAGGTGCTTTAAACAAGGCTTTGATCAATTGGCCTTGCGTGAGCCCCATTTCAGTAAGCTTGGAAGCAAAGGGAGAAGCAGAAATAGACGTAATTTCTACGAGCTCATGAAGGGCGATGGTGTCCAGCGTATTTGGCATGCCCAAATTTACAAAGCAGTTTGTAGAAACACTATACCTTTTTTGTGGTATTTCAAATCATTCTAAATAACGCAATACAAAACGAGCGGTGTTGCGTGTGCGTTGTTCGAGGATGATTTCTTTGCCAGTGGTCATTTGATCGATGGTATGTTGATCGTAGTGGCGGATGGTAACTAACTCTAAACCTTCATTGTAGCGGATGCTATAGTTAGCCACAAATGCTGCATTTAGCGCTTCCATTTTTACCTTTTTGCGATCGACCAATATAGAGAAATTCAAGGCCGAGTTTTGCATAATGTTTATTGGAATCTGCAAGTGCGCCAGGGTTTCAAAAATATCGCTGAGGTGCTTTTCAGCAATGAAAGAAAAATCTTTAGAGCTAATGGTCAATAGCAATTGCTCCTTCTTGACAATAAATGAAGGTATTTTTGAATCGTGTAGTGCCGAACTGGAAATTTTTGTACCGCTTGCTTCTGGGTCCAAAAAAGACTTCACGTAAAGCGGAATATCTTTTTGCTGCAGAGGTTGAACTGTTTTTGGATGAATGACGCTTGCGCCATAATAAGACAACTCAATGGCTTCCTTAAAGGAAATGTGTTCGAGTAACTGTGTGTCAGAGAAGTACTTAGGGTCGGCGTTGAGCATACCAGGCACATCTTTCCAAATGGTGACATCTTTGGCAGCGCAACAATAAGCTAAGATTCCAGCTGAATAGTCAGAGCCCTCTCTTCCTAGCGTTGTGGTGAATCCTTCTGAAGTATGACCAATGAAACCTTGTGTCATTAAAATATCGTGTGTCTCGAGCAATGGTAGGATATAATGTTGACAAAGTGCTTCTGTTTTAGTCCAATCGACCTGTCCTTCTTGGTATTTGTTGTCGGTTCTGATAATACTTCGGGCATCAAGCCATTGGCTATTGAAGCCTTGGTCAAGAAGATAAGCATTGACAATTCTGCTTGACAATAATTCGCCCAAAGAAACAATTTGGTCGTAGACAAAAGCGTGGTTGTCTGATGGCTTGCGTTGGATCTGAGCTCTGAGCTCGGTAAAAATGTCGTCGAGTAATTCAAAAATATGAAAGTGCTTGTCTGGGAATAAACCCGCGGCAATTTCTAGGTGATAGGCCTGTAATTCATCCACAAGCCCAACAAATGTTTTTTGGTCTTGGGCCAGGTAAGCAGCCACTATTTCTTCAAGCTTGTTGGTGGTTTTTCCCATGGCTGAAACCACCACGATGATTTTTTGACCAGAGAAGCGCGTCAGGATGGCACTTACGTTTTTAATGGAAGGGGCGTCTTTTACCGAAGCACCACCGAATTTGAATACTTTCATGTGTTAAGCAAGTTGATCCGCTAATAATTTCATTTCTACAGCCGGAGAAATCTTTTCATAAATGATATGGTAAACCGCCTGCAAAATTGGCATGTCTACTTGAAATTTTTTATTGATTTCCCATAGGCATTTAGTGGCATAGTAGCCCTCGGCCACCATATTCATTTCAAGCTGAGCAGACTTCACTGAGTAGCCCTTTCCAATCATAAATCCAAAAGTTCTATTTCGTGAAAAGCTAGAATACGCAGTTACCAAAAGGTCACCTAAATAAGCACTGGTTTTGGTATCTCGGTGCACCGGATGAATCACATCGATGAATTTTTCAATTTCTTGAATGGCATTTGAAATGAGCACCGCCTGAAAATTATCGCCGTAACCCAAGCCATGGCAAATACCGGCAGCAAGTGCATAGACATTTTTCAAGACCGCTGAAAATTCGGTGCCGAAAAGGTCATCGGAGGTGGTGGTTTTGATATAACGACAGCTCAGTTTGTCGGCCATTAATTGCGCATATTCGGT
>JAURHO010000187.1 GCA_030833265.1 Crocinitomicaceae bacterium
TAAATCTGTAGTCAAGCTGTTAAGGCGACTTAAAAAAGAACTGCCAGTCGGGTAGTGAAGAACTTTTAAATTGATGCCTGAAAAAAACAAAGTCACCGCATCAGCAGCATTAAAATTGTCTTCAACAAGATGAATCATCGCAATCCCGCATCTGAAGGTTCATTGGAAGAAAGAGCCTTATCCATTGGGGATACAGGCACAAAGATAGGCAATTCAATGATGAAAACAGAACCGCCTTCGGGTTTGCCCTTGTAAACCAAATTTCCATTCAGACGATCGATAAACCTCTTGCACAGGATCAGGCCAAAACCATGGCCATTGGTTTTGCTTGAAGCCACAACTTCAAACAGATTTTTTTGGATGTGCTGGGGAATACCGCAACCGTTATCGGATAGCTTGATACGCAAATAGTCTTGAGCAGATATATTTTGAGCACGCTTGAGAGCAGGATTTTCAAAGGTGGAAATTTCAATATCAAGAGTACGGTCTTCTAATTGGGTTGACTCCATCGATTCAATGGCATTTTTTGACAAATTAATAAGTATCTGCTCAAGCATGGATTGGTTTGAATTTATCCAAATGGGTGCGTGATCGTTCAGTATCACCTTGACCTTCAGACGGCTTGCCGCCAATTGGATTAAGGGCAGAAGTTCTTGCAACACTGTCACTGCTTCAATAGGATGTAACTCAGATTGGGATGTATTGCCAAGAGACTGAACAGACTTGATGATCTTGGAGACTCGATCAACTTGCGTCAGTACACCATGAATTGATTTTCGGAGAATATCGTTGGATTCCGCTTCTTGTGTCAGCGCATTGCTGCCGGCTGAAGCATAGGACTCAATCACCGATAAGGGTCCGTTTATTTCATGAGAGATCAAGGCCGATATTTCTCCCAAGTGCGCCAAATGCGTTTGCATCTGAAACTTTTCTTGTTGCGACTCAACAAAGAGTTCGATGTCTTGCCTGCGGCGGGTTTCTTTGATGACGCTGTAGATTGCAAAAAACATGGCCAACAACAAAACAGGAATAGCAATATCTTGCCAATAAATATGAGGAAGAACAGAGTTCGATATCGGCTCGAGCAGTATTGGGATTTGCAAAGAACCAGAGTTGATGCGAATGGTTGACTTGAAGGTTGAGTCCCTTACTGCTGCTTCTTGCGTGGCTAGGGGCATTTTTCCGCGTACCCCAAGCAAGCCAGTGGATTTTTTATTGGCTTCATCCAATAAGGATTGAAGTGACAGGGATGCAAACCCAAAGCTTTTTTGGTCAGCTATTGGCCATACAACGTAAATCATTGCAATGCGATTGTCCCCACTGGGCAGAAAAACAAATTGCATGCGCTTAATGACCATTGCTGTTTCTAGCAAGGGCATGGCCCAATATGAATTCAGGTCTGAATCTGGTGAGGGGGCAGACAGTTGCTGGAAATCTTTTGACCACACAACTGCACCCTGTGAATCGAGAACATGCAGACTCTTTAGCCAAGCTTGTTGTTCACTCAGTTTTTCTGCCGCATCCAAGAGCGAGTCAGGTGACAAGGAGTTGCGAAGCAAATCCGCTTCTATCCAGACTAATTCATCATCGAGCAGGCTTGCGTACCCTTTGCTGATGTTTTCTTCGCTGACGCTTTGTCTGTATTGTTGAAGCTCATTAATCACGAAGGTAGTTGTGCCAATGACCCCGCCTGCAATAACGACCAGCAAAAGGTATTTCCATGACATCCATCGCAGTGAAGTGAAAAAAACTTTCATGGCTTGTTCCCTGTTATGGGAATGAAAGTTTCACTGAGTGTTAACGCTAATTCTTTTTCAAATAATTTGAAAACAGGGTCCTGCGTATAGGCAAATGTTTTTTCGTGCTCTGTGAAAATCTTTTCTGTAAAACCAGGTCGGGTGCAGCCCGAGTTCTCATAAGAAAAAAGTGAAGCGAATAACTGATGACGCTCTTGGTGTATCTGCTTCCACTGTATCGCCAGATTGGTTAATTCATTGATGCGCTTTACACGCTGATTGATCGCAATGCAAACCTTGCCTTGTGGCCTCCCGAGGAAATTGGAAAAAAAATTAAGTCCCTCTAGACAGTTTTCTTTTTGTTCTTTGGTCGCATTTGAAAGTGCTTTTTGTAATTGCGCAAGATTGGATTCAGCGAGCGAGGAGATCGTGGAGTAGCGATCCTCTTCTCTGAAGATGACGATGGGCAGGC
This sequence comes from Crocinitomicaceae bacterium, assembly GCA_030833265.1. Lineage (GTDB taxonomy): Bacteria > Bacteroidota > Bacteroidia > Flavobacteriales_D > Crocinitomicaceae > UBA952. Next base: position 2,209 of record JAURHO010000187.1, read on the forward strand.
TTGGGTTGGCATCGTTGTTTTTTAAGGGGGCGAGGGTCGTTTTACAGAAACGACCGATTTGTTTGACTCCCACACGCAGACCGTCCAGGGCTTGGTTATCGGTATCCACCCAAGCTTTAATTTGCGAAGCCAGAGCTTTCGTCGTATTTTTTTCATCTTGCTTTGCATTTTGAGCAGAAACGAAAACCCACTGCATGCTCATCAGGAGCATGATTATGAGTTTTAAAGTATTAAATTTAATCAAATCAGTCTGTGAAATTAAATTTTATAGATATAAAAAAATAATTTTATATGCTAATTGACTAACTTGATCTGCGTGATGTTGCTCAACAGCAAAAAGCTTTGAAATACGTAGATACCGAAACACATGGTTAGCGCCCTATCTTGTTGAGATCTTGCAGGAGTTTATATGACTATCATCAAAAAACCAAAGCACCTGAGTCAGGTACTTATATATGACCCACAGGTAGATCAGATGTCTGTTTTGTTAGAAGGCATTGATCAAGACGTGGAGGTTATTGCCCTTGATGAGCAAGCTAATTCTGTAGAAAAAATTAACGAAATACTGATGCGACCAGAGTTGCAGCGCCTGGACATATTGGCTCATGGCGAGCCAGGCGCTGTTCTTTTAGGTGGCCAACGTCTTGACTCACTTAGTTGGCCTAGCCAGATAAGTGCTCCCCATTCCTCGAATCGTGAAACCCCATTGCAAATTAACTTTTGGTCTTGCCGTACAGGCGAAGGAGAAACCGGTATGAAATTCATTAACACTGTTGCACAAACCAGCAATGCATTCGTTAACGCCGCCAGCGGCTTTGTGGGCCACCGTGAACTTGGCGGCTCTTGGGACTTAGATGCTTCTGCCAAGCCTGTGGCGCCGTTTAGTGTGCAGGCAATGGAGGGGTTTAGGCAGGTGTTGGATGAGACCACGCCTTTACTTTCAGTTGCAGATTTTCGTGCTGGCTACTTGCAGACTGGTGGCCCTGAGGGTGTATTTACTATCAAAGACACCCCAAATAATTTGGCAGATTTGATTCAAGAAACTGGTGGTGGCTTTTCAATCAGCCAACTTGCAAAATTTGAATTGAGCAGTGGAACAACGGCGCCTCTATTAATCAGCGACATGGCTGCATTGGAGTCAATGAATGTTCATTTCCCAACAGCTTACAAAATGGAAGTTGCTGACTCGCTTGAAAACTTGTTGCAAGCTAAGTCTAGCGTTGACTTCTTGTATGTCTTGGCTCTTGGCGATGCAGACAAGGTTATCTTGACCAACGATTCACTTGATGTGGCTGAGCTGAATCAACTGATAACTGCAAATTTTG
>JAURHO010000188.1 GCA_030833265.1 Crocinitomicaceae bacterium
TGGTCTGTGCTGTTTGACATGAACCCAGCCATGGCACGCATGTCACGCCGCCGTGTGTTTGACATGTTGGTCAAAGACAAAATGATGGCTGGTGGTTTCCACTTTCCGTTCCCAGCATTTGGCACGATGGAAGCCAGTGGCAACGGATATCAGTTCAAGCCGGTAGCTGCCTAAAACACATGCCCTTGACTTAATTAACGCTATGGTTAATTATTCGGGGCATGAGTGTCCAAAAATCTCCATCAGCTACCAAGACGCGAGACGCTGAAAGGTCTCGCGCAGTCATCCTGAAAGCAGCGTCAGAAGAGTTCTCTTTATTCGGTTTGGGTGGGGCACGAATTGACCGAATTGCGGAGCGCTCGGGTCTCAATAAGAGGTTAATTTACTATTATTTTTCTGATAAGGATCAGTTGTTTCAAGCTGTGCTTGAAGCAGCCTATAGAAAAATCAGAGAAAGCGAAAGAGATCTTAACTTAGAGGCACTAAAACCTGCGGCAGCAATCAGAAAATTGGTTGAATTTACGTGGAACTATTATTTAGAAAACCCTGATTTCTTAACGATATTGAACAGTGCAAACCTTCACAAAGGACGGCACATCCAAGAATCTAATCACGCCAGAGCATTGAACTCGCCATTGATTGAATTGTTGGGTGAAATTCTTGAAAAAGGCAGAATTTCAGGAGAGTTCAGAGGGGGTATCGATGCGGTTCAGTTGTACATCTCAATTGCAGGCCTCTCTTATTTTTACCTTTCAAATAACTCAACCCTGTCTATTATTTTTGGCAAAGGTTTGATGAACCCAAAAGCCAAAAGTGAAAGGCTTTCGCACATGTGCGAGGTGATCTTAGGGTATGTCCTTAGGAACTGAAGTTTCTTAAATATTGACTTTGTGCAACCAACTCCTATAGTTCACCAGATGGTTAATTAATTAATCGTTCACCGCATCAATTCAAGGAGAGTTAGGCATGGCCGCAGACAGTGAAAACGTCATCAATTTGAGTGATTCAGCGAAATTCATGTATCACCAGGTTGGACATCTGACTGTTCCAGGTGTTTTTGATGCGGAACAAATGAATGAGTTGGTGAGAGATATCGAGCAGTGGGGTGAAGAATTTCTAGATGAGCTGCCAAGTGAAAAACGCAGTTGGTACATTGATGGCGGCATTAAGGGTAAAACCGTTTTACGCAAACTGGACAACCCGCATGCGCACCGTGCCAAAGTATTGAACATTGCTAAAAACCCTAGACTTGTTGGATTGGTTGAGTCCTTGGTTGGAAGGGGTGTCTCCGTTTACTTTAGCCAAATATTTTTCAAGGGCCCAGAAGGTGGAGGGCCCAAGCCAGCGCATCAAGATAATTTTTATTTTGGTCCTACAGATATCAAGGGTGTGATCACTGCTTGGATTGCATTGGACGATTCGACTTTAGAGAATGGGTGTTTATATTTCGGTGATGGAACAAATTTGGGTCCTGTTTACCAACATAGAGCACCTAAAGATGAACCCTACAACTTGCAGTTGCCATCTGAAATTTTAAATTTGCAACCAATGTCTCCTGCGCCAGTCCCAAAGGGTGGAGTGTCGTTTCACCATGGCAACACATTTCATCAAAGTAGTAGCAACTTATCGACCAAGTGGCGAAGAGCATGTGCATTGCACTTCGTGCGTAACGATGTTGAATTTGCGAATCCAGCATTGCCATACGACCATGGGTTGAAAAGAAAAATTACAAGCTGATGACTATGAACAAAATCTTAAATTCAGTTTGGGTGCGACCCTGTTTATTAATTATTGTGATGTTAATTTTGTGGGACTTGGCCATCCGTTTTTTTAACGTACCTGCTTATCTTGTTCCAACGCCATTCAGCGTTGTAGAGCAGTTATGGAAAGAATGGCCCATGTTGTTGAAAGAGGTTGGCCCCACAACTTGGGCAACTTTGGGTGGCTTTGCTTTATCAGTTTTAGTTGGCGTACCCATTGCAATGTTGATTGCCTATTCAAAGCTGGTTGAGAGTTATGTTTATCCATTGTTAGTTTTCTCTCAATCTGTGCCGAAAATTGCCGTTGCGCCGTTATTTGTGGTCTGGTTTGGCTTTGGAATTATTCCCAAAATCATTGTCGCGTTTTTACTTGGTTTTTTCCCTGTTGTTGTTTCAACGGTGATGGGTTTTAAATCAGTAGAACAAGACATGATTGATCTCGCTAGATCAATGGGTAGTACCAGGCTACAAATGTTTTTCAAAATCAACTTACCGCAGGCCCTTCCAGCAATTTTTTCTGGCATGAAAGTGTCTGTCACTTTGGCAGTTGTTGGCGCCGTGGTTGGTGAATTTGTTGGATCTAATTCTGGAATTGGTTATGTTTTGCAAAAAGCCAATGGAAACTTTGACCTTCCATTGATGTTTGCAGCTCTGGTGGTTCTGTCAATGATGGGTGTCATTTTGTTTGCACTCATTGATTTTGTAGAGAGTTTGATGATCCCATGGCATGCATCTCAAAGAAATGACAATTTAGTTAGTCCGTAATGTTTCGATTTCACTCACCTTTCAACTCAAATTAGGAGACTTTTTATGAAAAGAAGAAATCTAGCCCTGACAACTCTAAGTGCAGTTGCGATATCGCTTCTGAGCTGTGTGGCAAATGCACAGCCTAAAGAGAAAATATCACTGATGCTTAATTGGTATTTATACAGCGAACACGCCCCATTCTTTTTAGGAAAAGAGAAAGGGTATTTCGATGCCGAAGGAATTGATTTGGACATTCAAGAAGGACGTGGTTCAGGTCCCACGATTCAAGCAGTTGCTGCAAAGTCAGTACCATTTGGTTACGCCGACGTCAGCACAATGATCAAGGTGGCGTCAAAAGGCGCACCCGTTAAAGCAGTTGGTGTAGCACTTCAAAAGAGTCCTATGTCAGTCATGGGTCTTTCAGAAAAAAATATTAAAAAACCAGAAGACATTAAAGGCAAGATTGTTGCTATGACGCCGGGTGATTCAATGTCTCAAATATGGCCTCTTTTTCTGAAGAAAACAGGACTGAAAGAGGGAGATTACAAAGTTGTTTCTGGTGATGGTCAGACAAAACTCAATGCTGTGATCAATGGCCAAGCCGATTTACTGCTTGGTTATCTCATGGATCAAAACATCAAAATTCAAGATGCGACTAAAAAGCCTGTCACTGTGATTCCGTTTGCAGATTACGGCATCAACATGGTGGTCTCTGGAATTATTGCGCATAAAGACATGCTCAAAGAAAAACCAGAATTAGTGAAGAAGTTCATGCGTGCAGCGACTAGATCGTTTGAAGAAGCAACAAAAAATCCTGAAGCAGCAGTTGATGCGATGTTGAAAGCAAATGCAAAAGCAGGTCAAAGAGACTCCTTAATTGTTGGTTTAAAACTGACGACGCCTCTTTACCACACACCTGAGACGGCGAAATTGCGTCCTTTCCGTGTCTCACCAAAAGACATGAATGATTCTTTTTCCTTGTTACTCGAATATGGTGGTTTGGAA